>CAJXVK010000071.1 GCA_913060735.1 uncultured Cellvibrionales bacterium | reverse complement strand
TCTACACTAGATCGCTCGTCGGCAGCGTCAGATGTGTATAAGAGACAGGCCCTTAATCTCAATGCAGTCGATCGCGAAGATCTGCGTATAATCAACGGCTACTATCCCAGCGGCGAACCCAAAGCCGGAGACTGGATTAAGATATTTAAACAGTAGCGAGCCATTTTATATGTCCATCTCCTCCACCTACCTGTTCAGAATTTTGATACTGATCGCACTACTGGGCACAGCCCTCTATTGGCTGCTGCCAGAGACCGATGCGCCAAGCGAAATAGATTGGGATGCCAATCGCCAAAACCTTCCCGAGATTAGCGCACTACAACAGCGCATCGAAACAGATTTATTTAGCGAAGAAACAGCGGCCACCGAAAGTATAGGCGCAGATATAGACGCGGTGATGGATCGCTCGGCCATGGAAGCTAAATTAGAGGGCCTCACCAAAAACGTGACCACCACGAGACAGCCTACAGAGGCAGAGCTAAACGTCTTTTATGCCCAGCATAAAGCCCAGTACCGCGAATCCTCCCGCTATAGCTTTACGCAAGTCGTCTTCACTAACGCCAAACATGGTGGCCTGGCCAGACAAAAGGCCAAGCAGGCACTGCAGCAAATCAATCAAACCGAGACCGAACCAAAAGGTGATAAAACCGCATTGGCCGATCGCTATTTTTCTGCCACCTCAGTGAGAGTTGATCGCGAGTTCGGCAATAACTTTGCTCAGAAGCTTTTTAATTTGGTCAAAGATGGCGACCTACCCTGCTGGACCGGCCCCATAGCCTCGAGCCAAGGCGTTCATCTGGTCTGCATCCAAAATGCCAGCCTAGGCACTATTCCAGACCTAGATGAAGTGCGTTCACAAGTAATCAATGATTGGCGTTTTAGCGTTTCGACAGGGGAGTAATGCTACCAACAGATCCCATGCTCTGCAGGGCAACAACCCAAATATCAAAATCAAAATAGCGCAAAAATTCTAAAGCAATGCCTCGAAGACACTGGCGATCAATCAGGCGCCGCTTATGGTGTTATGATTTTTAGATGAAGCGAATACCTGATTGAGCGAAGCGAGTTGTGTGAGCGCTGAAAATCATAAAACCAAGGACTCGATCGCCAGTGTCTTCGGGGTGTTACACGCTCCGTAGCATGAGATTCTTCGTTCCTTAGGATGACCACTAGGTAGCAGCGCTAAGCCACTACCCCATAAGCTCAGAAAAGAATTTTTTCAAGCCATCCGCCCCAGACTCTTCCCAAGTCTTCAACGCCGCAGTACCTACAATCGCCAAATCCGCAGAGCCACGCAAAAAGTCCATATCCGCTTTACTGCTAATACCAAACCCGACACCAATCGGCACATTGGTATGCTCGCGACACCGACTAATCAGCGAAATAACATCATCGTCCATACTGGTTTTTGACCCAGTCACGCCCTTTCGCGCAACCGCATAAACCATACCGCGACTCGCAGCACCCAGCTGAGCCAAACGCTTATCGCTGCTGGTAGGCGTCATTAGAATAACCGGCTCAACTCCTTCCTCAGCAGACAGCTTGTGCAAATTATCCGATTCTTCAATCGGCAGATCTGGCAAAATATAACCCACTCCACCCGCTGCTTTAAGACGCTCAACAAACACATCCTCGCCCATTTTAAAGACTGTGTTGTAGTAGCCCATCATTAATACTTTAAACGAGAATCGCTTACTGGCCTGCGCCATAAACTCAAAGCACTGATCAACCGTGGTGCCCGCTTTTAACGACTGCTCATTGGCGCGCACAAATAGTGGGCCATCGGCACTGGGCTCAGAGAATGGAAACTGTAATTCAACCAGATCAACTCCGGCCTCATCCATAATTTCCAGCTCTTGCATATTGGCCTCAAACGAAGGGTAGCCACAAACGACGTGGGCCATCACCAGCAAATCTTTATGCTGTTTACGCTCTGCTATAAAAGTCTCAAGACCCATTATTTTTTCTCCGCGCGGTACTGGTCGGCCTTGCCTTCAATAAAGGACTTCCACTTGGCATCGTCCAGCGCATCAGCGATGGTAAAGATATCTTTGTCACCACGACCGGACATATTGACCAGCACAATTTCATCCTTAGCCATAGTCGCGGCTTCTTTTAATGCAACAACAAAACCATGGGTGCTCTCTAGAGCCGGAATCAGGCCCTCAGTGCGCATGGTTAATTTTAAAGTCTCTTTCACCTCGGCATCAGTGGCTGCTTCAAAGCGTACCTTGCCCTGATCATGCAGATAAGAAAAGATCGGGTTAACCCCAATATAATCCAGCCCCGCCGCGACAGAATGGGTTTCATTCATATTGCCCTGATCATTTTGCAAGAAGTACGTCTTGTAACCCTGAGCCACTCCTACGCTGGCATCATCATAGGCTAGACGCGCAGAGTGCATATAGGAACCAACACCTTCACCACCGGCCTCACAGCCAATCAGTTCGATATTGGGCTCGTCAAAAAACCCTTGGAAAAGACCCATAGCATTAGAGCCGCCACCAACACAGGCATAAACCCGATTGGGCAAGCGTCCGGTCTGGGCCAAAATCTGTTCGCGTGCTTCCATACCGATAATCGACTGGAACCAGCTCACCATTTCTGGGAACGGATGAGGGCCACAGGCAGTACCCAAAATATAATGGGTGTCGGCCATATTGGTGACCCAGTCACGCATACATTCATTCACCGCATCTTTAAGCGTCTTCTGGCCATCTTCGACAGCAATCACCTCAGCGCCAAGATTCTCCATCCAAAACACATTGGGCCGCTGACGGGCAACATCCACCGCACCCATATAAATCTTACAGTCAAAACCAAACTTGGCAGCCATAGTGGCAGTCGCAAAGCCGTGCTGTCCGGCACCGGTTTCAGCGATCACACGCTTCTTGCCCAGACGCTGGGTCAATAGCCCTTGGCCCATCACATTGTTTACCTTGTGCGAACCAGTGTGATTGAGGTCATCACGCTTCACATAGATCTGTGCACCCCCCAGTTCACGACTGAGATTCTCCAGATAAGTCACAGGGGTGGGACGGCCTGAATAGTTCTGCAACAGGGACACATATTCCTGCCAAAATTTGGGGTCAGCTTTACATTCACGGAAGCACACCAGCAACTCTTCGATCGTTGCATGCAGAATCTCAGGCAGAAAAACGCCACCATATTCTCCGTAGTAGCCCTCACGGCCGTCGGAGAAGTCAAAAATATCCATGAAAAGCCTCGATAGATAGCAGCGCATCCCATTGGGAAGCCGCTTTTTGAGTGAATAACAATAAAGCGCGTAGTTTATCCAAGTCGCAGGATTGGCACAATGTACAGTTGTGTTACGGACGCTTGGCGTGACCGGTTTATTGATCAGGGTCAGTTATTGCACTCAACCCATAAGGGACGTGGATTAGAGCCCTTTATCCACATGTTTTTCAATAACTTACAAACTTTTAGTAGTACCGCCAAGGCAAAAAAACACAAGATATAGTGAATTGGGGCTTGCAAGACACACCATGTAGGATAAACTCTCTCAACTTGTCGCAGACAAAAAAATCTACAAACAGCGGGCAACGGTACATAAATTACTATTCAAAAATCAAAAAAACAGGCTCAGCAGCCGCAACCAGCTGAGTTAAAAATGATAAAAAGGTCAGTCAATGAGCAGTGCACCGAAACTAAAAACAGTAAAAGCCGTGAAGAATAATCCAGAAATTCTAATGCAAGACGCCTCCCTTGACATCTGGGACAAAAAATATCGTCTTAAAGACAAAGAGGAACAGCCTGTCGACGTCAACATCGATGCGACCTATGCGCGTGTTGCCAAGGCACTGTCCGATGTTGAGAGCAAAGAAAAGCGTGCAGAGTGGAGCGAAAAGTTCGTCTGGGCACTAAAGCATGGCGCTATCCCCGCTGGCCGCATTATTTCCAATGCCGGCGCACAGGCCTACAAGCCAGCGACCTCAACAATCAACTGCACAGTGTCCGGCATTGTTCCCGACTCCATGCAGGGCATTTTAGAGCGCAACCTCGAAGCGGGACTAACATTGAAAGCAGGCTGTGGTATCGGCTATGAATTCTCAACACTGCGCCCTAAAGGTGCCTATGTATCCGGTGCTGGCGCCTATACCTCTGGCCCTCTGTCATTTATGGATATCTACGACAAGATGTGTTTTACCGTGTCTTCTGCCGGTGGCCGTCGTGGCGCACAGATGGCAACCTTTGATGTAAGCCACCCAGACGTGTTCGACTTCGTCCGCGCCAAGCGTGAAGACGGTCGATTGCGCCAGTTCAATCTGTCGCTACTGATTACCGAAGAGTTTATTGAAGCAGTTCGCGCCGATGGCAATTGGGATCTGACCTTCCCTATCAGTGCCAAAGAGATCGAAGGCGGACTCGACCTAAAAGGCGACAATGTGGTTTGGAAACCCTTCCCAACCACTGAGAACTACATCAGCAATGATGAAGGTCTGGTTGCCTGCCGCATCTATGAGACCATTCGTGCACAGAAGCTGTGGAACGCCATTATGTCGTCTACCTATGACTATGCTGAGCCCGGCTTTATTCTGATCGATCAGGTCAACAAAAATAACAACAACTGGTTCTGCGAAGATATCCGTGCTACTAACCCCTGTGGCGAACAGCCATTGCCACCCTACGGCAGCTGTCTGTTGGGCTCGGTAAACCTGACCAAATTTGTACGCAACCCATTCACCCCAGAAGCGTATTTTGACTGGGAAGAATATGCCGAAGTGGTTGAAGTCTTTACCCGTATGCTCGATAACGTTGTTGAAATCAATGGTCTGCCGCTGGATGGTCAGCGTAAAGAGATTGAATATAAGCGCCGTCATGGCATGGGCTTCCTGGGCCTTGGCTCAACCATCACCATGCTGTGTATGAAGTATGGCGAACAGGACTCCTTAGAATTCACCGACCGTGTATCACGTGATATGGCTGTTTCTGGTCTTAAAGCGGGTCTACATCTGGCCCGTGAAAAAGGTCCGGCTCCTATTATGGAAGACGAGTTTGAAGTTACTGCGGCTATGCTATTTAAGCAACCAGATATGGCCAAAGACGGCATTAAGGTTGGCGATAAGTTAAAAGGCAAGGTCCTGTTGGCCAAGTACAGCCGCTATATGCAGACTGTTGCGACCGCAGCGCCTGAATTAATCGATTCACTGATCGAAGAGGGCTGTCGCTTTAGCCATCACTCTTCCATTGCGCCTACAGGCACAATTTCATTGTCACTGGCCAATAATGTCAGTAATGGTATCGAGCCAAGCTTTGCACATCACTACTCACGCAACGTCATTCGCGAAGGTAAGAAGTCCAAAGAGAAAGTCGATGTTTTCTCCTACGAGCTGCTGGCCTACCGCACGCTGATTAATGAAAATGCCATGCCCTATGGCACGTCTGAAGAAGAGGCACTGCCCGACTACTTTATGAGCTCTGAAAATATTATGCCCAGAGCCCATGTTGATATTCAGGCTGCAGCGCAGAAGTGGGTAGATTCCTCAATTTCTAAAACAATCAATGTTCCTACAGATTGTGACTACGAAGACTTTAAAGATATCTATCTATACGCCGCTGAGAAAGGGCTCAAGGGCTGCACCACGTTCCGCTTCAATCCAGAGGCGTTCCAAGGTGTGTTGGTGACAGAGAAAGATCTGGAAAACACCACCTACAGCTTTACTCTGGAAGATGGTTCAACGGTTGACTTTAAAGGCAACGAAGAAGTTGAGTACGATGGCGAAACCCATACGGCTGCCAACCTCTTTGATGCACTGAAAGAAGGTTACTACGGTAAATTCTGATCCACCTAATTAAAGCCGTAGAACGCTAAGAGGAAAAAAATGAACAAGAAGATTTCACAAAAAATTGTGTCTTACAAAGTGAGCACAGAAGAGCAGAAGCAAGAGGCCAGTGTAAAAGAGGCAGAGTCTAATATCATTCAGATGCACGAGAAAGTATCTCGCCCTGAAGAACTTGCTGGCAGCACTTATAAAATCAAGACGCCAATGTCTGATCACGCTCTGTATCTGACTATTAACGATATTGTTTTGAATCAGGGCACAGACCATGAGTTACGTCGTCCATTCGAAGTATTTATCAACTCCAAAAACATGGATCACTTCCAGTGGATTGTCGCCCTGACAAGAGTTCTGTCAGCAGTATTCCGCAAAGGCGGCGACTGCACATTCCTAGTCGAAGAAATGAAGGCAGTATTTGATCCACAGGGTGGTTATTTTAAGCCCGGTGGCAAATTTATGCCGTCGCTAGTGGCCGAGATCGGATGGGCAATCGAAGATCACCTGCAAAAGATTGGCATGCTAAAAAAGCCAGAGATCTCTGATCACCAGCAACAGATAATGAATGAAAAGCGCGCTGAATTTGAAGGCTCAGCAGCGGCTCCAGTAGGCGAAGTCAGCGATTTTCCGCCCACGGCAGAGGTGTGTAAAAAGTGTAGCGTTAAAGCCGTCATCCTAATGGATGGTTGCATGACCTGCTTAAACTGCGGCGATTCTAAATGTGGCTAAGGGCTAACCTAAAGCTTTAATTTATTAGCGACACAAAAAAAAGCGGCTCTAGGGCCGCTTATTTATGTCTTGAGATCATTACCAAAACAACCGAACTATATTAAAAAACTCCAAGCGTCAGCCATTTCCTGAAGTACGATTGTGGCTATAAGAGAGAGCAGTAACGCCCAGAGTAGGACAAAACCAAAGTTGACTCCGGCAACACTGGCAGTAGCCACACTGCCCGGACCAATAAATGCAGCAGTAACCAATAGGCCTGGAGCAAATTTTCTCATTGCTGGGTAGGGCCTCGTTGAATGCTGACCTTGACGTTAAGCCGTTACAGGCTCTAGCTTCCCTGTTTTTACATCAAAAATAAGGCCATAAACCTTGATGTGACTAGGCACCAAATCATGGTTTTTAATGGTTTCAACATCCGTTGAAACACTCTGCTGTAAATCGGTAAAGGTATGCCAGTGCATATGCTTACCCGCATCTGAGCCAGCCTTGGAATTATCGCTGCTCTCGCGCTGGGGATTCGACCATGACTCACCATCAAATACAGCTGTCTCTAAATCTTCTTCAAGTAGCTCTCCAATGCGCTCATCGCTGACTGAGCTCATGCCACAGTGGGTATGGTGAATAACAAACCATTCAAGCGTACCCAAAAATTTATGCGAGATAATCAGCGAGCGAATAGCGTCGTCGGTCGCACGACCGCCCGCATTGCGAATAACATGGGCCTCACCATCGCTAAGACCAGCAAATTTGTGTGGGTCCATGCGCGCATCCATACAGGTGAGAATGGCGAAATTTTTGCTGGGAGGTGCAGGTAAATCAGTCTGATCAAAGGTGTCGCTATACTTTTTATTGGCTTCAATAAGTGCCATTACATTTTCAGAGGGAGGACTGTTGTCAGGCATACTGGCACTCGTATTGATAAGAATGTAATAACTAGATTATAGACTTACTCAGAAGCTTTGTAATGCTCAATGAGCCGTTCCGCAGCAACAATAGCCGGCAATGTGCCTGCCAATACCTGCTGCTCTAACTCAGGCACCATTGATTTAATCGTTGGATGGTTTTTTAAACCTGCAATCAGCATCTCCGCAGTCTCGGCCCACATCCATGCACGCGCCTGCTGAGCTCTCAAGGTAGTCAATTCTCCCGAGGCCACTAAGGCTTGTCGAAACTCTGTAACAACCGACCAAGCTGTTTCTATATTGGTATTGTTCAATGCCGAACAGGCTTCCACCTGCGGAGTCCAGCTGGGCGTTCGAGCCTGCATAAAGTGCAGCGCAGCGCGATAGTCTGAAACAGTTTGACTGGCCAGATTGGCCTGATCACCATCGGCCTTATTGACCAGCACCAGATCTGCCAGCTCCATAATGCCACGCTTAATGCCCTGCAGATCATCACCACCACCGGGCGATAGCAGCAGTAAAAACATATCGGTCATATCAGAGACTGCTGTTTCAGACTGACCCACACCCACGGTCTCAACAATGATCACATCGTAACCTGCCGCCTCACACAGCAGTAGAGACTCCCTTGTACGGCGGGTAACACCACCCAGTGTTTTACCTGCCGGAGAGGGGCGCACAAAAGCCTTGGGGTTTACCGAAAGCGTTTCCATGCGGGTTTTATCACCCAAAATAGACCCGCCACTCACTGCCGACGTTGGATCGACAGCCAGCACCGCAACCTGATGACCCTGCTCGGTTAGATAGTTACCCAAGGATTCAATAAAGGTCGACTTCCCCACCCCCGGCGCACCAGACACACCTAAACGAATAGACTGGCCGGTATGGGGCATTAGCGCCTCTAACAGTGCCACGGCCTGATCACCATGATCGGCACGGGTCGATTCAACCAGCGTTATGGCCTTGGCCAACGCTCTGCGATCGCCACTAAGAATCTGCTCTGCTAATGCCAATGTTAGGGCCATAATCTATTTAAAGTCCTTACTCAAATTCTAAGATAGTCTGATCCACCATTAAACTGTCGCCAGTTTCAGCAGATATTTTCGCCACAATACCATCTTGAGTCGCCCTAAGACTATTTTCCATTTTCATGGCTTCAACCACCGCTAGTTCTTCACCAGCTTTAACCTGATCGCCCACCTTGACCGCCACCTTAACAAGCAGGCCGGGCATTGGCGAAAGTAAAAATTTGGACAGATCCGCGGGTACTTTTTCCAGCATCAACTTATTAAGTTGCGCCGCTTTTGGTGATAGCACCAGTGCATTAATTTCGGCGCCACGATAAAACAGTTTGTACCCAGAACCATCACGCGCGACCTGCACACAAACCTGCTGACCATTAATACTGGCCTTAAATAAGGGTTCGCCAAGACCCCAGTCAGTCTCGACGGTATAATCTTGATCGCCAATGGAAACTGAAAAACCCTGTTCAGTTAATAGGGTCGTCACCGGAGTCTCAGCACCAGAGGCCAGAACCACCCACTCGCTGGGCACATCATACTGATGCCCTTCAGTCTGCCCTGAAATCAGTGCCGAGCGTTCGCGGTATTCCTGATGCACAGCAGCAGCCACCATCTGAGCAATAGCCGGATTATTTTGCGGCACTAAATCTGCATTAAAGCCATCGGGAAATTCTTCAGCAATAAAGTTGGTGGTTAGCTCACCGGCAACAAAACGCGGGTGCACCATTAATGCATTTAGGAAACTAATATTGTGATTTACGCCACGAATATAATAGGCGTCCAAGGCGTCCACCATGCGATCAATCGCCTCAGTGCGATTATCACCGTAGGTAATTAATTTAGAGATCATCGGGTCATAGTGCATAGACACTTCGCCGCCCTCGAAGACCCCGCTATCAACCCGCACACCTTCGCCTTCCGGTTCTCTATAACCAGATAGCCGACCAATTGAGGGCATAAAGTTGCGGAATGGGTCTTCGGCATACACGCGAGACTCCATCGCCCAACCAGTGAGAGTCACATCATCCTGAGCCAGCGAAAGTTTCTCACCCGCCGCCACTCTAATCATCATCTCGACGAGGTCCTGACCAGTGACCAGCTCGGTGACCGGATGCTCAACCTGCAATCTGGTATTCATTTCCAGAAAGTAGAAGTTCATATCGGCGTCGGCAATAAACTCCACCGTGCCCGCAGACTGGTAGTCCACGGCTTTGGCCAGCGCACAACTCTGCTCACCCATCTTCTGGCGAGTGGCCTTATCCAAAAACGGTGAAGGTGCTTCTTCAATCACTTTCTGATGGCGGCGCTGAATCGAGCACTCGCGCTCACCCAGATAGATAACATTGCCATGGCCATCGGCCATCACCTGAATTTCAATATGACGGGGCTGCTGAATATATTTTTCAATAAAGATTCGTGTATCGCCAAAGCTTGAGCGCGCTTCGTTAGTGGCACGTTCAAAACCATCGCGGCAATCGGCCTCATCCCAAGCAACACGCATGCCTTTACCGCCACCACCGGCAGAGGCTTTTAGCATGACCGGATAACCTACACCGGCACTGATCTCCACCGCATGATCCGCATCACGCACCACATCGGTGTAGCCGGGAATACAATTAACGCCGGCTTTTTCAGCGATCAACTTCGAGGTTATCTTATCGCCCATGGACTCAATAGCTTTTTTGCCCGGGCCAATAAAAGCAATATTGGCAGCATCTAAGGCATCGCGAAATATACTGTTCTCAGAGAGAAAGCCATAACCCGGATGTACAGCATCGGCGCCAGTATCAACACAGGCCTGAATAATCTTCTCAATAACCAGATAGCTTTCAGAAGACGCTGCAGGCCCAATATTGACCGCTTCATCCGCCATTTGAACATGCAATGCATCAGCGTCAGCGTCCGAATAAACCGCGACTGTGGCAATACCCATTTTCTTAGCGGTGGCGAATACACGGCAGGCTATTTCGCCACGGTTGGCCACTAGAATTTTTTTAATCATTTTTAACGTTCCTTAAAGCGGCTTTAAAGGGGAATATTGCCGTGCTTGCGCCAGGGGTTTTCAATGCTTTTATTTTTCAGCATTGCCAGAGACCGAGCGATACGCTTCCTTGTGCTGTGAGGCATAATCACATCGTCGATATAGCCGCGCTGACCCGCGATAAACGGATTGGCAAACTTCTTACGGTACTCCTCAGTACGGGCATCAATCTTGTCTTGATCGCCAATATCCTTGCGGAAAATGATCTCCACCGCGCCCTTGGGGCCCCTGTCTCTTATACACATCTGACGCTGCCGACGA
>CAJXVK010000070.1 GCA_913060735.1 uncultured Cellvibrionales bacterium | reverse complement strand
GCTCAAACTTTTTAACAGCTGCAGCTAGGTCAGATGCGGCTTTTGCATTTAGCTTTGCTTCAGTAGCTGCCAGACCTGCTTTAGCCGCCGCTTCTGACGCAGCCAATCCATCAGCAACCTTAGCCAAACGCAATGCACTCTTAGTCGCCTTGACAACATTCTGCATAGATTTGAACTTGGTATTATTGGTTTTAAATTCTTTGCGAGCCGAAGCAAGTGCTCTGCGTGTTGCCGGTGATACTTTGGCTGCTAGTTTTGCTTTAGCACCAGCAATTTTTTTTCGAGTCGCCGCTAATTTTTTACCCTGAGCGGTAAGTTTAGTTTGCGCTGCAGTCACTTTTACTCTTGCTTTTTGTGCTGCAGTATTCTTAATGACTTTTTTGACCGCTGCTTTCTTTACAATTTTTTTCTTGGCAGGTTTTTTCACTTTAACTCTCCGTGGGCTCGATAATGATAAGCTGAAATAAGATGAATTTAATTTATCGAAATTTTCAGAAGAGAATTTTAATCGCCAGCTATTTACTTTAGCAACCTTTAAGGCGCAATAACCCATAAAAAGCCGCTATTTAGGCTCTTTTAAGGGTTTATTGAACACTTTTGAAGCTTTTTTAGGGTTTAACAGAATTTTAAAAGTTAAATTTACTCACCTAGTACAGCAACAATTCTCGATTGCACATCATTTAGCTGGCCTAGGCCATCTATAGATGCAAACACAGGAGCAGTATCTTCAGAGTTTGCGAGGTCAGTATAAAACTTTACCAAAGGCATAGTTTGTTCATGATAAACATTGAGACGATTGCGCACAGTCGATTCCTGATCATCCACTCGCTGCACTAGAGGCTCGCCCGTTTCATTATCCACATCGGCAACTGCTGGCGGATTGTGCTGCAAGTGATAGACGCGGCCAGAACCCTCATGAACACGACGACCACTTAGGCGCGACACAATTTCTTCATCTGCCACAGAAATTTCAATAACAAATTCAATATCAACACCGGCCTCAACCAATGCTTCAGCCTGGGGAATTGTGCGTGGAAAACCATCAAACAAAAAACCGTTGTCGCAATCCGACTGCTGAATACGCTCTTTGACTAGCGCAATAATAAGATCGTCAGAAACCAGACCACCGGAGTCCATAACGCCCTTGACCTGCACACCCAATTCACTGCCCGCTTTTACAGCGGCACGCAACATATCGCCGGTTGAGATTTGCAGTATGCCATATTTCTCAGTAATAAACTGTGCCTGTGTGCCTTTACCTGCACCAGGAGGTCCTAATAGAATCAGTCTCATTAATGCTGTTCCTTGAATAGATTGATTATGCGAGTTGAGAGGATAATTCGAGATAGCCACCCCTAAAACGGCCGCTCACCATACAGGGTTTGGGTAGGCCAGACAAGCCTAGCCACAGGCTGTAGTAATGTACTTATACCTATGTATGACATTTCTTAAAGTTATTCTGCGGCCTTAACTTGGGCCCACAGCAATTCCAATTCGGCACTGCTCATACGATCGAAATTTTTGCCTGCAGCTAGAGATTCCATGGCTTCAAATCGGCGCTTAAATTTATTACTTGATAAGCGCATAGCCGTCTCTGGATCTACCGATAGATGCCGTGCAAGATTGACGCAGCTAAACAGTAAATCGCCCATTTCATCTTCCATTGCAGCTCGATCACCCCTGGCGATTTCTACCTCAAGTTCCGCAATCTCTTCTTTGACTTTAGCCAGCACATCTTTGGGGTCGGTCCAATCAAAACCGACTGAGGATGCACGTTTTTGTAACTTATAGCCGCGGCTCAATGCAGGCAGTGCCTCGGGGATGTCAGCCAGAATTCCACCCTCACCTTTCTCCTGTCGCTCTTGCTGTTTAAGCGCGTCCCACTTTTTATTAATGGCTCTGGTATCAAATACTGCATCAGCCGACCTGCGTGACTGCAATGTACCATCGGGAAAGACATGGGGATGTCGTCTGATTAATTTATCCGTAATACCATTTACAATGCTGTCCCAATCAAAAGAACCTTCCTCTGCACCCAGCTGGCTGTAAAAAATAATTTGAAATAACAGATCACCCAGCTCCTCACTTAGGTGCTCAAGATTACCGCATTCGATGGCATCAATAACCTCATACACTTCTTCAACACTGTGCGGGGCAATGGTTTTGTAATTCTGCTTTATATCCCAAGGGCAGCCAGTCTGCGGATCACGCAGGCGTAACATCAGGTAGCGCAGGTCATCGATGCTGTAGCTGCTCATTAACTGTAAACACCTGAAGATAGATAGCGATCACCGCGGTCGCAAATCACTGCAACAATAGTGGCATTTTCTACCTGTTGGCTAATGTTTAGCGCCGCGGCAACGGAACCACCAGCGGAAACACCGCAGAAGATGCCCTCTTCTCGCGCTAAACGACGCATGGCATTCTCAGCATCTGCCTGCGAGATATCCATAATTTGATCAACCTTAGCCGCATCAAAAATACCTGGCATATAGGCTTGCGGCCAGCGTCGAATACCGGGAATAGAGGCACCATCTTCTGGCTGCAGACCAATGATTTGAATATCTGGATTCTGGGTTTTTAAAAACGCAGAGGTGCCCATAATGGTCCCTGTAGTACCCATAGAACTGACAAAGTGGGTAACGGTACCCTGAGTATCGCGCCAAATTTCTGGGCCCGTACCCTCATAATGAGAAAGTGGGTTATCGAGATTATTAAACTGATCCAACACAGTCCCCAAGCCCTGCTGCTGCATTTTCTGAGCTAGATCCCTTGCGCCTTCCATACCTTCGCTCTGATTCACCTCAATAAGCTCTGCACCATAGGCAGTCATGGCCCACTTGCGCTCATCGGTGGCGTTGTCAGGCATAATCAAAGTCATACTATAGCCTTTCATCGCAGCAACCATGGCCAAGGCGATACCTGTATTACCACTGGTGGCCTCAATAAGGCGATCACCGGGGGTAATATCACCCCGCTCCTCGGCCTTGGCAATCATACTGAGCGCCGGACGATCTTTGACGCTGCCCGCGGGGTTATCACCCTCGAGCTTGGCCAAAATAGTATTGCTGGTATTACCAGGCATACGCTGTAACCGCACCATGCGGGTGTTTCCAATGCACTGATCAATTGTTGGGTAATCCATACTGATGCCTTTTATAGCCTATAAACTAGGCAGGTTATTGTGCCTGAAGCCTCCATTGAACGCCTCTTTGCGTCTGCTATATCAAATAACTATTTTATCTAAGGGCTAGCAGAGAATCGCGTAAGCCAATGCGTAGTCTGCCTCATCGGCGATACTGAGTAACACCTCGCTGGCACCACAGTCATGCATCACCTCGGCAGCCCCTGCGGAAAGTTCTACCGCAGGCGCGCCTCTATCATTATTGGTCACATTCATATCTTGAAAACTGACGCCATTACCAATGCCTGTACCCAACGCTTTGGCCACAGCCTCTTTGGCGGCAAAACGCTTAGCTAAAAAGGCTGGGCTATTATTGAGACGGGCAAATTCTCGCTGTTCGGCTATGGTTAGGATCCGCTGAACAAATTTATCGCCCTGACGTTCAAGCACCTTAACCATACGCTTAATATCGACGATATCTGTACCTATTCCTTTGACCATTATCTGTTTTGCTCCTGTTGAGGCGCGCTCGACAGCAGGTGCTGCCGATACAGCTCACGACTGTGAAGTTGTCGACCGCCAAGGTAAAAGTCTATCACGCCACGCAGTAGTTGCTTGGCGGTTTTGAGCACCGAGCGCTGACTAAAATCACCCTGCATAAGGGCCATAATATCTTCACCTCTATAGGTCCCAAGCGGCTGTCGATGCTGATTGACTGCTGCAATAAGGCCCTGTTCAGGAACATACTGATAGAGCTTATCTGCCAATAGTGGCGCACCACCGAGTGCTTCAGAGTCCAGCACCAAACCATAGCCCAACTCATCGAGTAGGGTCATCTCCAGCTGGCGTAACATAGGTTCGCTTGGCCCTGCGCTGGCCAGCTGTAACATAAACTCACTGTACTTTTGATAGAGGTATTCGTGGGGATCATGCTCATGCAGCAGACGGAACAGCAGTTCATTTACATAGAGACCAGTAAACAGACATTCCTGCTGTAAAAATGCCGGTGCCTGATTGCAATCGGCACTAGTCAGCGTTTTTAATTCACCGCGCCCCTGCCAGCTAAATTGATGCTCGGTATAGGGAAATATGACGCGGCTGATACCGCGCTTATTGGGTTTGCGAAAGCCCTTGGCCACACAGCGAATACGACCATGATTTTTACTAAACAGATCGACTAGCAGGCTCGTTTCCCGATAGGGTGTGGCGTGCAGCAAAAACCCTGCTTCAGCATCGACCCGCACTGTTTTTTAGTCGTCCATATAGCCAAGACTTCGCAGTGCACGCTCGTCATCTGACCAGCCACTGCGAACCTTGACCCAGGTTCTAAGCATAACTTTGCAATCCAGCAAGCTCTCTATATCGGCACGCGCCTGTTCGCCAATTTTCTTGATGCGCTCACCATTGCTGCCGATAATAATTTTTTTCTGCCCATCGCGCTCAACCAGAATTAACGCACTAATATGGGTGATCTTCTTTTCGGCACGGAACTCTTCAATTTCCACTGTCACCTGATAGGGAACCTCTGCTCCCAGTTGGCGCATGATTTTTTCACGAACAATTTCAGCAGCCAGAAAACGTTCGCTGCGATCAGTGATCTGATCTTCAGGGAACATATGTATACGCTCTGGCATATAAGTCTTAATCTTTTCTTCCAGCTTATCTAAATTGGTTCTGCGCAATGCAGACAGCGGAATAAGATCAGCGGCATTAACCTTGGTTTCTAAGAATTTAAGATGTGGCAACAGAGCTTCTTTGTCTTCAATCATATCGACTTTATTCACTGCAATAATCACCGGCACAGTGCTATTGGAAAGGTACTTAGCCACATATTCATCGGCCTCGCTCCATTCGAAACGATCCACTACAAACACCAATACATCAACATCGGAGATAACACTGGCCGCTGATCGATTCATCACTCGGTTAATTGCGCGCTCTTGATTGGTGTGAATACCGGGCGTATCGACAAAGATCATCTGCAGATCGTCTTCCGTTTTGATACCCAATAAAGTATGTCTTGTGGTCTGTGGTTTACGCGAGGTAATACACAGCTTTTGGCCGAGAATATGATTGAGCAATGTGGATTTTCCCACATTTGGGCGGCCAATAATGGCCACATAGCCACAGCGAGGTTCGGTCAAGAGCACAACTCCAATTCAATAATTAATTGCTCAGCTACCATTTGCTCAGCTTTGCGGCGACTACTGGCCGTGGCACTCATTTCTTTTTCTACAGCGGCAATCTTGCAACTCACAGTAAACAGCCGGCTATGAGCTTCGCCGCCCGTGTTGATCAGTTTATATTCGGGCACTGGTTTACCGCGCTGTTGCAACCACTCCTGTAAACTGGTCTTGGGGTCCTTTATTGGCTGCACCTCCAGAGCTGTGCCCAATAAATTTTTAAACCACAGCTCAATACAGCTGCGCGCTCTATCCAAACCAGCGTCCAAGTAAACAGCGCCAATCAGCGCCTCTACGGTATCCCCTAAAATAGAATCACGGCGATGACCGCCACTTTTCATTTCGCCTGGGCCCAGCAATAGATTGGAACCTAGCTCTAACGACTTAGCGACCTCAGCCAGCGACTCCGCCCGCACTATATGTGAGCGCATGCGACTTAATTCGCCTTCGCGAGCCTTGGGAAAGTCACGGTAGAGTATATCGGTGATCGTAAGACCAAGAATCGAGTCGCCAAGAAATTCTAGACGTTCGTTATTATTACTTCCGCAACTGCGGTGAGAGAGGGCAAGCGTTAGCAGCTGTTCATCACTAAAGCTGTAATTGAGACGCTCTTGGAGCTGTCGGGCATTGCTCACTAACAATCCTCTGATTAATTATTTTGTATTGTTGCACCAGCTATAATCCGATTATCCAAATAGTAGGGGCCTAACTTAAACGCCACCTACAACAAAATTCCGGCCATAAAAACAATAATAATGGTCGAGGTTAATGTTGCGCCCCGCTGCTTATTGAATTTCATAGCAAACTCCCTGTTATAGGTTTTTTCTTCCAGAAAATCTGCAAAATCTGTTATTAATCACCTTACTGGATTTTACCCGCCCGATCAAAGCTAGGCAGACTCAAAAACTTATCCCAAAACATCCATCGCGCGAAGGCCTTACCAACAATACGATCTTCAGGCACCGGACCCCATACTCGACTATCACTAGAGTTGTCGCGGTTGTCGCCCATCATAAAATAATGACCCTGAGGTACAACGGCCGAATAATTCTGGCTGAGACGAGTTGGCGAGGTGCGTTTCTGCATCAAATGCTCGACCCCACCAAGGTTCTCTGACATGACCACCGAGCGAGACGAATTGGCCTTTTCCGCGACTGAGGTCTGGGTCATCTTATCGCCATTGATAAATACAATACCATTGAGCACATGAACTTTATCGCCGGGAAGACCCACTACTCGCTTGATGAAATAGCGATCTTCATGGGGCGGAAAAAACACCATAACATCGCCGCGTTCTGGGGAGTCAATTTCAATAATCTTGGTGCGCAATACCGGCAGACGAATGCCATAGGTCCATTTGCTAACTAGAATAAAATCACCCACTTGCAAGGTCGGCACCATGGACTGCGAGGGTATTTGAAAAGGCTCAATTAGAAACGAACGCAAAACTAAGACCAAACCCAGCACCGGCGCCAACGAGCCGGCAAATTCAATCAGCCCCTCTTCCTGCTTGACAACAAATTTATTGAGCAGCCAAAAAGCACCAGCCAATAAAAATATAATGGTGAGAATCAGTTCAAAATTGAGATCCATCGAAATCTACCCCTTGGTATTCTCTTTAAGTTCGAAGTACTGCCAAGAACGCATCCTGAGGTATCTCAACACTCCCCACCTGCTTCATGCGTTTTTTACCGGCCTTTTGTTTTTCTAGCAGTTTCTTTTTACGAGTTACATCACCACCGTAACATTTGGCCGTTACATTTTTACGCAACGCCTTCACCGTGGTGCGGGCAACAACACTACCGCCGATTGCAGCCTGAATGGCCACATCAAACATTTGGCGGGGAATAAGTTCTTTCATTTTATCGGCGAGGTTACGGCCTTTTTGAATGGAGTGATCACGGTGAGTAATCGCCGCAAGTGCATCGACCCGATCACCATTGATCAAAATATCCAACTTGACTAGCGATGCGGCTTCAAAGCGCACAAAGCTGTAGTCCAAGGACGCGAAACCACGACTGACCGACTTGAGCCGATCAAAGAAGTCCATCACCACTTCACTCATCGGCAATTCATAGCGAATTGATACCTGGCCACCAATAAACTGCATATCTTTCTGCACGCCACGCTTTTCCACACAGAGTGAAATCACATTGCCGACATAGTCTTTGGGTACCAAAATATTGGCTTCGCAGATGGGTTCACGCATCTCTTCGATCTGACCCGGATCGGGCAGGTCTGAGGGGTTCGACATATACAATGTCTCGCCCTTTGAGGTAATTATCTCGTAAACCACGGTCGGCGCAGTGGTAATCAAATCAAGGTTGTATTCTCGCTCAAGACGCTCCTGAATAATCTCCATATGCAACATACCAAGGAATCCACAGCGGAAACCAAAGCCGAGCGCATCGGAACTCTCGGGCTCATAGAACAAGGAAGCATCATTGACGGCCAGTTTGGCCAGAGCTTCACGAAACTCTTCAAAATCATCGGAATCAACGGGGAACATGCCCGCATAGACCTGTGGCTTAATACGCTGAAATCCCGGCAGCGCCTCAACATCTGAGGTACTTTGGTGGGTTAACGTATCGCCCACTGGTGCACCGAGAATATCTTTGATACCGGCTACCATAAAGCCCACCTCACCAGCACGCAGTACGCCGGTCTCTTTACGCTTGGGCGTAAATACTCCAACACTATCAACCACATGCGGCTTGCCAATCGACTTGGCAACAATCTTATTTTTAACTGCGAGAGTACCCTGCATTACGCGCACCAGCGAGACAACGCCCAGATAGTTATCAAACCAGGAGTCGATAATCAAAGCCTGCAACGGAGCGTCCACATCACCTTCAGGTGGTGGCACTTTCAGCACGAGTTCCTCGAGGATATCAGTAATTCCCTCACCGGTCTTAGCGCTACAACGCACCGCCTCGGTGG
This sequence comes from uncultured Cellvibrionales bacterium, assembly GCA_913060735.1. Lineage (GTDB taxonomy): Bacteria > Pseudomonadota > Gammaproteobacteria > Pseudomonadales > Porticoccaceae > HTCC2207. The sequence goes on along the minus strand of CAJXVK010000070.1, from coordinate 2,912 downwards.
CCTCGATACCAATAATATTTTCGATTTCGTTAATCACTTTCTCTGGCTCCGCCTGCGGCAGATCCATTTTATTTAACACCGGGATTACTTCCAAACCCTGAGCAATAGCTGTGTAGCAGTTAGCCACTGACTGAGCCTCTACCCCTTGCGCGGCATCTACAATTAACAGAGCGCCTTCACAGGCAGCAAGCGACCGCGAGACCTCGTAGGTGAAGTCAACATGGCCAGGTGTATCAATAAAGTTTAACTGGTAGGTTTTACCGTCTTGTGCAGTAAACGGCAATGTGACGCTCTGTGACTTGATAGTGATACCACGCTCGCGCTCAATATCCATGGAATCGAGCACCTGCGCTGCCATTTCACGGTCGGCAAGGCCACCACAGAGTTGAATAAATCGATCCGCAATGGTCGATTTCCCATGGTCAATGTGGGCAATAATTGAAAAATTTCGTATATGACTGAGATCGGACAAAGTGTTTGCACTGCCGTTAAAATTTGCGAGCGGATTCTAGCCTATTTGTAGGCCAGACGCTAATAACTGCTTGATTATCAACCTCTAAATTCAAGCGGCTACAGCATCATCGGAACTAACATATCGCCAAGCGCTACCGCGTCACTCAACAATCTCAAAGGTGCGGAAGATTGCCCGCCCCTGGCGATAAAAACGAATGGCCACTGGGGTGTTTTTTGGCAGCTCTGCAATCACCTGATTGTACTCATCAATATCGTCGATGCGACTATAGCCCAGCTGCACAACAATGTCGCCAGCCTGCAACATTGACTCAGCCGCGGCGGACTCTGGTGACACCTGCGTGACCCGAACACCACCGCGCAGACGCAGTGCCCGGCGCTCTACATCATCCATCTCCTCGACGATCAAACCCAGTCGATCCGTGCCATCGCTGTTGGCAGCGATGCTCTCTCTGTCAGTATCGAGAGAACCCACTTTCATGGTTAATTTTTTGCGTTTACCTTCACGATAAATTTCAACTTGGGCATTCTCTCCGGGCGCCATCATGCCAACCACATGAGGCAGGTCTCCAGAATCAACAATAATCTGACCATCAAAGCGCACGATGACATCACCGGGTTTAATTCCGCCCTTATCTGCAGGACTGTCTGGCTCTACCGCATTTATCAATGCTCCCTGGGGGGTGCCCAACTGCAATGACTCTGCCAAGCGTTTATTCACATCCTGAATGGCGACGCCGAGCCAGCCACGCTGTACTTTGCCATGATCCTTAAGCTGCTCGATCACCCCCACAGCAACACTGGCTGGAATAGCAAAGGAGAGACCAATAGATCCACCTGAGCGTGAGTAGATCTGTGAGTTAATGCCCACTACCTGACCCTCGAGATTAAATAACGGCCCGCCGGAATTACCCGGATTAATAGCGACATCGGTCTGAATAAAGGGCACATAGTTTTCGCCCTTTTGAGTCGGAATACTGCGCCCTATGGCACTGACAATACCTGCGGTGACTGAGTAATCTAGGCCAAATGGTGAGCCTATGGCCAGCACCCAAGCGCCTACTTTTAAGCTATCTTGTGCCGCAAATTTAAGCGTTGGCAGATTGCGAGCTTTGATTTTTAGCAAAGCCAGATCTGAGCGCCGATCAGAGCCCACCACGGTGGCTGTGTACTCTTGCCTATCAGCAAACAAAACCTCAATTTCGTCGGCATTCTCCACCACATGGTGGTTGGTCAGGATATAGCCGTCATTGGATATCACAAATCCTGAACCCATTGAGCGGGCGAGACGTGGTTTCTGCTGCTGACGCTGTTCGAACAAATCACGGAAAATCTCAGGAATTTGACCCTGGGGAAGTTGTTGAGCCTGCTGTTTACGACCTTTACTGACCGTATTTATTTTTACGACGGCGGGAGAGACATTTTCAACAAGTCTGGTGAAATCAGGTAACTGCGCCTGAGCGGTTGAAAGGGTAACGAGAAAAAAAATAGCAACCAACAAGAATCTGTTCAGCACAAAAGTATCTCCGATAAAAATTATAAAAGCGAAAGCAAATCTAGAAGAATTCTTTAGGAGAAGTCTAAAACCTGAATTCCGCTAGGATCCTGAATTAAGACAGGGTTAAGGCGTAAATCGTTCCTTGCTTTCTTACTACGCAGATTAACAATTAGACCACCTAGCAATAGACCACAGGCAGCACCGAGAATACCCAATGCATCATTCTGTGATCCCACAAGCCATGCGCCAATCACTGCAGCCACAACAGGCAGTAGATAAACGAGTATTGAACCACTGACAATTACGTCTTCAGGAATACCTATAGTCACTGACTGTCCAGGAGAGGCTTTTTTCGGTGACTGGCTATCAAACAATACACGAATGCGGTTGGTTTTGCCGGTCAGTTTTGACAGAACTCGCTGTCCACAGCCTTTTTTAGCAGCACAGGCTTCGCAGGTAGATCGTTGAATAGTCTCTACCCAGAGACTATCTGCTTCGACTGCGACTACGGTTCCGGTTTCCAATATCATTGAGTACTCCGCCACTTAGGGCATTGGCGATGCAGGTAACGGAGAAATAGCACTGGCAATTTCCCTGGCAGTACTCCGCGGAATCTCGCCCACCACACAGATAGCATAGCGCCGTTTATTAAGGAACCCCTTAGTCAATACCGCAACCGTAGCGCCCAAATTTGCATCGACTGCCGGTAAGGCGCCGCTTTTATCAGCGGAATCAATAAACACTGAAAACACCGCCAGACCATCGGTGTACATCAGAGATTCTTGACCATCTTCACCTATCGGCTGATAGGACGACAGCACAAATCCAGGTGGCAACCACTTAGGCACCCATTGTGAACTGGATACTTTTGCCTGCTGATTGGCCTTTAGGCAATCTGACTGGTCGACATCAATATCATCAGAGGCTGTCTCTTATACACATC
>CAJXVK010000069.1 GCA_913060735.1 uncultured Cellvibrionales bacterium | reverse complement strand
CTACACTAGATCGCTCGTCGGCAGCGTCAGATGTGTATAAGAGACAGGTTGATATGCTGATTCAGCCGCAGTATTTACGGTATGGTCTAGACATACTTCTACAATGCGTTCCGAATACTTTGTTGTCTCGCCAGCCCAATCTCGCATAGTCGAGCGCATACCATGTGTGGTGACCTTTCCCTGATAACCCATTCTATAAATGGTGTAGAGCATACAGTTGTTAGAGGACATTTTTCCTGTCTGCTCATGCCCAAATATATACTCTCCCTTACTATGTTTTTTCTGACTATTAATAATTTTCATAGCGAATTCACTAAGGGGTATTCTGAAGAATTTCCCACTCTTCATATTGTCTTCAGGGCAATTCCAAATAGCGTTATCAAAGTCTATATCGTCCCATTTAGCCAAAAGTAACGGCCTAGTTCTCGAGCCTGTCAGAATTGTGAATTCTAATGCTCTTGCCCCCACCCCCTTACGCATGCCGAGTTCCATCAAAAAACCATGTAGTTCAGTATATGAAACTGCAGAATGGGGCTTAACTTTATGAACTTTTGTCGGAGCTGGAAGAACCGTATTTAGATTTCCTCTCCATACCGCAGGATTATTACCCTCTCTCATTCCCAGTGTTGTCGAATAATCTAGGATATTTTCTATTCGGCTACGGACACGAGTTGCCGTCGTTGTTTTATCAGTCCAAATAGGTCTTAAAACGGATAAAACGTCATGAATGGTAATTAAGTGGACTGGTTTTGAACCCATAACTGGGTATACATAGTCTCTTAGGCTGTTAGGCCATTGTTTTTTTGTTACCTCACTCCTCCATGAAGATTGATTTTCATCGATATAACTTTGGGCTACTTTTTGAAAGGTATTATTGTTTAGGTTATTAGCTTGCTTTGCCGATTCCTGCTCGTCCCTTTTATGATCTCTTGGATCAATACCCTTTTTAACAAGTGCCTTAAATTCTAGTACTTGCTCTCTTGCCCACTGCAAAGAATGGTTAGAGTCGTGTGAGCCAAACCCATGCCATGGTCTTTTTCCATTAAGAGTAAAGCGAAACACCCAAGAAGCAGTCCCTTCAGGCTCTCTAATATTTAAGTAAAGCTGATTACCATCTGGATGACGCCCAAACTGTTTACGCTTAATTAAAGACTCAATTTTCTTTATGGTTAACTTAGGCATACTCGTTGTACCTTTCGTTGTACCCTTTAGATGATTGATGTTATTAGACGTTATTGGACTTTAAAAAACAATAGCCAATAAAAAGCCCATATAAAATGGGCTATTCAGAGATACTGGTATACTTTAATAGACATTAAAATAACTATATATGGCGGTGAGAGAGGGATTCGAACCCTCGAAACGCTATAAACGCTTACACACTTTCCAGGCGTGCTCCTTCAGCCACTCGGACACCTCACCGTAAACTGTTGCCGTTTTCCATCCTATAAAGTGGACAGGAGCACGACGTGCTCGTTGCTGCGAAACATGCTAAAGCATGCTTCTTGTCTCTGCGAGACCGCCCTGCGTGCGTCCAAAATGCTTGCGCATTTAGTCAGCCACTCGGACACCTCACCGTAAACTGTTGCCGTTTTCCATCCTATAAAGTGGACAGGAGCACGACGTGCTCGTTGCTGCGAAACATGCTAAAGCATGCTTCTTGTCTCTGCGAGACCGCCCTGCGTGCGTCCAAAATGCTTGCGCATTTAGTCAGCCACTCGGACACCTCACCGTAAACTGTTGCCGTACTTTCTAACCTTTGTCGCCCAAATACCTAGACCGGCATGCTTTCTCACTTCAACAAAAGTTCTTTTTAGCCCTTTTTGAAGGGTCGCAACTGTACACAACCAAACCCGCAAAAGCAATGCACATGCACTTTTCAGGCGATATCACTAATCCAGTGCTAGACTGAAGTCATGACATGGAAAGAGATTGTATATCCGTCGCCAAAGTTGCAGGAGCTCTACAGACTGGCGCTTTCGATTTGCGCGGCCACTATTTTGTTGGGTGCCTGGGGAGATATTAACTATCACCCTGCTCTTCTCGCTGTTCTACCCGCCCTATTTATCTACCAATTCAGTAGTTATTTTACTGCTAATGAATCTATCTCCCTGCCCAGGAGACAGCGGCTAGCGGTTGTAATGGAACTTATTGATGGTGTCATTACCGGCTTCTTATTGGCCTTTGTGGGCTTTGATCCAATTGTTGTGCTGGGACTGGGGCTAATGTTTATGGTCACCATTGTCGGCTCTTTAAAGCCTACGTCACCCCTAGAACTATTTGGTGTATTTATAGGTGCTGTGCTCACCACTTGGCTCTTGCCTATTAGTATTACTCTAGGGTCTGGCATCCAACTATTTATTCTTGTTATTGGCGCTGGCTACGCACTGTTGCAGGCTAATATGGCACGCCATACGCATTTTTTATTCGCTGATCAGCATGACTCGGTACTGCGTCAGAATGAATGGCTTACCCTGTGCACTTTTAGGCTATCTAAGTACTTGTCACCTGCACTCCGCAAGGCTATTTTGACCGGCAAAGATGTACGTGCTGAAACTCAGGAGAAAACGCTAACGATCTTTTTCTCGGATATAGAGGGCTTCACGAGACTCACTGAAGAACTGGATGGAGAGCAGCTAACTGAACTGCTCAATACCTATCTTACCGAGATGTCTGAAATTGCCTTTCGTTTTGGAGGCACCATCGACAAGGTGATTGGCGATTCTATTATGGTGTTCTTTGGTGACCCTGAAAGCCGCGGTATTCAGACTGATGCTGTGACCTGTGTGTCTATGGCTGTCGCTATGAAACGGGCCATGAAAGATCTGCAGGTACGCTGGCGCGCTGATGGTATTAAAAACCCTCCGGCACTGCGTATGGGTATTAATAGCGGTGTCTGTAAGGTGGGTAATTTTGGTACTGAAAACCGTCTTGATTACACTCTGCTCGGACGTGCAGTCAATCTGGCTAGCCGACTTGAATCATCGGCCGAGAGCAATGAGATTCTTATTTCTAAAGATACCTACGATCTGGTTAAGAGCGCGGTGTACTGCGTTGATAAGGGTCAGATTCCAATCAAGGGCTTTACTGGGGCAGTCGATGTTTACGGTGCTATTGATCTGCATAAAAATCTAAAGAGCGACTGCCCAGTCCAGAGACAACGGCAAGCCATAGCTTAGCCGCTGTTCTTATTTCTACAATCAATAATTACTCATAATCAGACATTGATGGACATGAACAGATCAAGTTTCGATCACCAAATACATTGTCTAAACGGCCCACGGGTGGCCAGTATTTGCTGTCTCGTAGCGAATCCACAGGATAGGCTGCCTGACTGCGACTATAGGCCCGAGTCCACTCATCAGCGGTAACAATCGCTGCGGTGTGGGGCGCGCTAACCAGCGGATTATCATCCAGCTGGAATTCACCATTGGCAACCTGATTAACCTCATGCTTAATGGCAATCATGGCATCACAGAAACGATCTAGCTCTGCCTTTGACTCACTCTCTGTCGGCTCAATCATCAGAGTACCCGATACAGGGAATGACATAGTCGGTGCATGGAAACCATAGTCGATTAGGCGCTTAGCAATATCATCGACGCTAATACCCACATTATCTTTAATCGGACGGACATCGAGAATACATTCGTGCGCTACACGGCCGTTGGCGCCTGTATACAGCACCTGATAATGCTCTTGCAGTCGATTGGCTATATAGTTGGCATTAAGAATAGCGACCTCAGTCGCCTGTTTGAGGCCTACACGACCCATCATGCGGATATACATCCAAGTAATGGGCAGGATGCTGGCGCTGCCAAAGGGTGCCGCTGAAACCTGAGCACCGCGACGCTCGCCACCCTCACCCTCTTTGGGTAAAAATGGCGCTAGATGCTCGCCTACCCCTATGGGACCAACTCCGGGGCCACCACCACCGTGAGGTATACAGAAGGTTTTATGCAGATTCAGGTGGGATACATCGCCACCGAATTTGCCCGGCTGACAAACTCCGACCATTGCATTGAGGTTGGCACCATCGATATACACCTGACCGCCGTGATCATGAACGATCTGGCAAATTTCTTTGATACCCTCTTCAAACACGCCATGAGTGGAGGGATAAGTCACCATAATGGCTGCTAGATTTTCGCTGTGGGCAGCGGCCTTTTCCTTTAGATCGGCAATATCCACATTGCCCTGATCATCACATTTAACCAGCACAACCTTCATACCACACATCTGTGCTGAGGCTGGGTTGGTACCATGGGCAGAACTTGGAATCAGGCACATTGTTCTATGGGCGTCACCGCGGCTCTCATGATAACCACGAATGGCCAACAGTCCGGCATATTCGCCCTGAGAGCCTGCGTTGGGTTGCAATGACATGGCGTCATACCCTGTTGCAGCGCAGAGCATGGATTCAAGCTGATCGATCATTACACGATAACCGCCGGTCTGATCGGTCGGCGCAAATGGGTGCATATTGGAGAATTCTGGCCAGGTGATGGGCAGCATCTCAGCCGTTGCATTTAACTTCATGGTGCAAGAACCGAGCGGAATCATGGCGCGATCAAGGGCGATATCTTTATCCGCCAGTCGTCGTAAATAACGCAACATCTCAGTTTCAGAATGATAGCTATTAAATGTGGGGTGGGTTAAAAACCCATCGGTGCGAATTAAATCATCCGGCAGCGAACCTGCTACTTCTGCAGCCAATGTATCCATATTTAAGCTGTGCTCACCGAGTAAAATATCCCACAGTGCCACTATATCGTCGCTGCCCGTGGTCTCATCTATAGACAGTCCAATATGCTCCGCATCAATCTGGCGCAGATTAATTTCGCGCGCTTCGGCAGTCGCAACAATCTCTTCAGTGCGGTTACCTGTATGTAGGGTTAGGGTATCAAACCAATGTTTATTGGTTGGTGCCATCTTGTTTAGACGCAGGCCTTCGGCTAATACAGAGGTCAGCAGATGCACACGCTGGGCAATGCGCTGCAACCCTTGGGGGCCGTGATAAACAGCGTACATGCCAGCAATAACTGCCAGCAAAACCTGTGCGGTACAAATATTAGAGGTCGCCTTTTCACGACGAATATGTTGCTCGCGGGTTTGCAGCGCCAAACGATAGGCAGGGTCGCCATTGGCATCCTGAGAAAGGCCGACTAGGCGCCCGGGTAAGTTGCGCTTATAGGCTTCTCTGGTGGCCATATAGCCGGCATGTGGGCCACCAAAACCGAGCGGCACGCCAAAGCGCTGGGTGGTGCCTATAGCAACATCAGCCCCCAATGAGCCCGGTGATTCCAAAAGCACTAGACTAAGAATATCAGCGGCCATCACCGCCAGACCTTTTTGCTCCTGTACCTTGCCGATAATCTCGCGGTAATCGCGAACCTCACCGCTGGCACCCGGATACTGCAACAGTATGCCAAAGGCTTCGCCAGAGAAGCTGGCCGGATCTGCCACCTCTACTTCAATACCCATAGGCTCGGCGCGAGTTTTAATCACTTCAATAGTCTGAGGCAAACAGTCGCTATCGACAAAGAAGCGTGAGGATTTTGATTTTGACATGCGCTGGCATAAAGCCATCGCTTCTGCGGCTGCGGTGCCCTCATCCAGCATGGACGAGTTAGACATTTCCAACCCGGTCAAATCAGAAATCATGGTCTGAAAGTTAATTAACGCTTCGAGACGACCCTGAGAAATCTCTGGCTGGTATGGCGTATAGGCCGTATACCAGGCTGGGTTCTCCAAAATATTACGCTGAATTACATTTGGCGTGATAGTGCCGTAATAGCCCTGCCCAATAAAAGATTTAAACACCCGGTTATGGCTGGCGATTTCACGTAGCTCGGCCAGCGCCTGAGCTTCCGTGCAACCATCAACAATAGCCAAGTCCTCTGCCATCGCAATAGCTTCAGGAACTACTTGCGCAGTCAGCTGCTGCAAATTAGTGCAACCTAGTGCACTGAGCATCTGCTGCTGATCATTGGCGCTAGGACCAACATGACGAGCAATAAATTCTGCTGCATTTTGTAGGTCAGTTAACGTGCGTTTCTTTTGTAACATTGGGTTCGCTCCAAATACTTGCGTGGGCTTATTTACTATGGGCTTAATTATTTCAGGCTTAGTCATTACTGACTAAAAACTGCTGATACTCATCGCTACTCATAAACTTTGAGGCATCGAGGTCATCAGCGAGGGAAAGCTTGAACATCCATCCATCGGTCTGAGGGGCGCTATTTAATAGATCAGGACTTTCTACCAGCGCTTCATTAACCGCAGAGACTGTTCCATTGAGGGGCGAATTAATCTCACCGGCTGCCTTTACCGACTCGACAACTGCAGCCTCATCGCCAGCACTCAACTCGGCACCAAGCTCAGGTAGCTCAACAAATACCACATCACCGAGTTGCTCCTGAGCAAATTCGGTAACACCTATGGTAGCTACGCCATCTGCGATCAATAGCCACTCATGATCTTCTGTATAAACTGCTTCACTCATACCAAATACCTTTTCGTTTTAAATTAGCCGCGGAAGTAGCGCTGTGGAACCAGCGGCATTTTTGTCACAGTAATGGGACGTGGCTTGCCACGAACCAGAGCATTGAGCTGGGTGCCAACTGCAGATAGCTCTGTTGGAACATAGCCCATCGCGATTGGCGCTTGTAAGGTAGGACCAAAGCCACCACTGGTTATAACACCGACCACAGTGCCCACCTCATCAATTATTTCGGCGCCTTCACGCACAGGTGCACGACCATCGACCAAAAATCCGACACGCTTTTTCGAAGCACCACTGGCAATTTGTTCAAGAATCATATCGGCGCCCAAGAAGCCACCTTCATTAGCTCCACCAGCACGGCGAGATTTGCTGATACTCCAGATAATGCCCGCTTCAACTGGCGAGGTCTGCTGATCCATATCATGCCCATAAAGACACAGGCCAGCTTCAAGGCGCAGTGAGTCGCGCGCCCCTAAACCAATCCAATTAACTGACTCGAAGGCCAATAAAATATCAGCTAGGGCAAGCGCATCTGCAGGGTCGACCGAAATCTCAAAACCATCTTCGCCGGTATAACCGGAGCGCGTGATATAGACATCTATGCCATCAATACTGGCATGGCCACCATTCATAAATACTAGCGTATTGGCCTCCGGCACCAGCTCGGCCATCACGTCTTTTGCCTCTAGTCCCTGAAGGGCCAATAAACCACGATCAGCCAGATAGGTAATCTCAAGATAAGGTAGGTGTTTGCGGATATGAGCAATATCTTGCGCCTTACATCCTGCGTTAACCACCAAGAAAAAAGTGTCTTCGGTCCAGCGAGTAACAATTAAATCATCCAGCACACCGCCCTGTTCATTGGTCAGCGTGGCATAGGTCTGCTGATTAATGGCCAGTGACTGCAGGTCGACAGGCATCAATTTCTCAAGTGCCTTGGCAGCGCCCTCACCCTTTACAATAACCTGGCCCATATGGGACACATCAAATAAACCGGCCCTGTCTCGACAGTGCAGATGCTCCTGCATAATGCCTTCGCTGTATTGCACAGGCATTAGGTAGCCTGCAAAAGGCACCATTTTTCCGCCTGCAGCAACATGATAGTCATGAAAAATGGTTTTGCTAATGTCGGGTTCCAGCGCCATAAGAGTCGTTTCCAAACAGTCGAACAAAGTTAGATTAAGTCAGTAACACAAGCGTTAAAGCAGCATTTTATGCCGATACTTATAATTTGTTAAATTAATAGATACAATACTGTCATTAATAATATAAATAGCATAATTTCCCCCTAAAACGGTGGCTATGATGAAAAACTTGCCCATGGATTTACTCCGCGCCTTTGTCTCGGTCGCACAGCTGAATAGCTTCACCAAAGCCGGTGAAATACTGGGCCGATCACAGCCCGCCATGAGCCTACAGATCCAGCGTTTGGAGGAGTTAGTCGATGAACCACTGCTGAGCCGCATCGGTAAAAACCTGGAGTTAACTGAGGCTGGCGAGAGCCTCTATGACTATGCCAACCAGATACTAACCCTCAATGATCTGGCCATTAGCCAGCTTTCCAAAAGCAGCATCAGCGGTAAAATACGCCTCGGTATTCCCAGCGAGTTCGCCACAGTTCTACTGCCAAAAATTGTCAGCCGTTTCGCCAAGGCCTACCCAAATGTCACCTTAGAGGTGAACTGTGAGCTGAGTAAGCAGCTTCTGTCGAAAGAGGGTAAGGCTAGCCATGATCTTATTCTGGCGCTGGAGGACAAACCTTCTGCAATCGGCTCGGACCTGGTCAAAACCGATGATCTAGTCTGGGTGGCAAGCGCTGACCACAACGCCCAGAAGGTCTCGACAGTGCCGCTTATCGCAGCGGCGGAGGGATGTATTTATCGTCATCGTGCCATCCGTGTACTAGATAAGTCGCGACAGCCATGGCAAATTGTGTATACCAACCCCGACTTAACTGGCATTCAATACGCTATACAGGAAGGGCTCGGCGTCACCGTATTAGCCAAGAGCACAGTGCCAAAAAACCTCAAAGTTTTAAGTCCATCAGCACGATTTCCGGATCTAGGTAAGGTGGGTATTAGCCTGATATGCTCGAGTAGAAATAAAAAGAATGAAGCCGTTAATCTACTGATTGAGTTTTTGAAAACTAGCCTGACTTAGATACTGAACTGTATTACTGCCGAACCTGCCTAAACGCGCTTGGAGACTGATTAACGGTGCTGCGATAAGGATTGATATCCAACCCACCGCGGCGCATATAGCGCGCATAAACACTGAGCTCTTCAGGCTGACAGCGCGCCATAATATCGACAAATATTTTCTCCACGCACTGCTCGTGAAAGTCCTGATGCTGGCGAAAAGAAACAATATATTTAAGCAGCCCATCGGCATCGATCTGCGCGCCTTTATAGCTAATATACACAGAGGCCCAATCTGGCTGATCGGTAACTGGGCAATTGGTTCTTAGTAAATGGGAATAGACTGTCTCGCTGACTAGCGCACTGCTATCGGCCTGTAAAAAGCCTGCATTTGGCTGGTAGGTATCTACGCTTACCGAGCGCTGATCAATGCAGGTGCCCTCCGGCTCGGCAACTGGCCTAATCTCGTTATAGTCGCCAACCCTATACAGCTGCACCTCAGCCTCTGCACCACAGGCCGCAGATACATCTGCCTGCATAACAGCTTGCACCGCATCCATTGACGGATACTGGGTTTGATTAAAGGAGTTCAGGTAGAGCTTAAATGACTTGGATTCAATAATGGCATCGCTAGTGCAGGGAAAGATAAATTCACCAATGGCCACCTGCGGCAAACCTTGTTGGTTTAACCAAGATATTTCAAAGGCGGTCCAAAGATCGGTACCCAAGAATGGCAGGCCGCCTGTTTTCGCACCCTCTTTCTCCCCTATCGCCCGCGCCTTGCTCCGCGGAATAGGAAACAGCAGCGCAGCATCGTATTGATCTGTATAGGCAGTGTCTTTACCTAGGCCGGTATCTGAATGATCTACCATTAGCTACGCAACCTTGAGCCTTTCTCAAGCAGATTTAATGCAACAAAAAACAGCAGTGCAGAAAATAGGCCGACCATGCCAAATGACCAGGCAATATTAATATCGGTAATGCCGACCATGCCATAGCGAAACGCATTGACCATATACAGTATGGGATTAATCAAGGAGACCGAACCCCAAAATTCGCCAAGTAACTCGATCGAATAAAACACGCCACCCAGATAGATTAAGGGTGTTAAGACAAACGTAGGAATAATAGAAATATCGTCAAAGCTATTAGCGAACACCGCATTGATAAGGCCAGCCAGTGAAAACATCAGCGAGGTCATCAACACTATGCCGATAGTAATGGGCAGACTGTGCAGGCTGAAATCGGCAAAATACAGCGATAATATTGTTACCAACGCGCCCACACCCAAACCACGACTCATACCGCCGACCACATAGCCCAACAAGATAATCCAATTAGGCGTGGGTGATACTAGCAGTTCTTCTATATTGCGCTGAAACTTGGAGCCATAAAATGATGACACAACATTGGAGTAGGAGTTGGTAATAACCGACATCATAATTAGCCCCGGCGCTACAAACTGAATGTACGGCAGCCCCGACATCTCGCCAATACGATCGCCAATAAGTCGCCCGAAAATCACAAAGTACAGCACAATGGTGATGACTGGCGGCACTAATGTCTGCGGCCAGATACGCATAAAGCGATGAATTTCGCGGCGCACTATCGTTGTAAAGGCTATCCATTTTTGGCGATTATCCATTGCCCTTCTCCTGTAAATTTTTAGCCACCAAATCAAAGAATAGCTCTTCTAGGCGATTGGTCTTATTGCGCATACTCACCACATGCAGGCCCTGACTGGTAAGCGCGGCAAACAACTCATTGATCGACTGGCTTTTCTCAACTTCCACTTCCAAGGTACTGGTATCCACCTGTTTTAATGGGTAGCCCTCAACCTCTGGACATCTGCTGAGTTTCTCACGGGTATCCAAGATAAAGGTTTCTTTATTAAGCTGTGAAATCAGCTCGCGAATGCTGGTATTTTGCACAATCTGACCATGGTCAATAATTGCTACATTGCGACACAGACTCTCGGCCTCTTCCAGATAGTGGGTGGTTAAAATAATCGTGGTGCCCTGCTTATTTATCTCTTGCAGGAATTCCCACATCGAGCGACGCAGTTCAATATCAACACCAGCTGTAGGCTCATCAAGGACCAGTAGTTTTGGCTTATGCATCAGTGCCCGAGCAATCATTAGACGGCGTTTCATGCCTCCAGACAATGTCCGCGATGGCATATGTGCCTTGCCCCAAAGCCCCAGCTGCACGAGATATTTTTCGGCGCGCTCGGCGGCAATTTTGGCAGGAATACCAAAGTACCCGGCCTGGTTGATCAAGATATCGATTGGTTTTTCAAACTGATTAAAATTAAATTCCTGGGGCACCACACCAACATATTGTTTGGCACCAGAAAAATCGGCATCTATATCATGGCCAAATATAGTCACCGAACCCTCGGTCTTACGCACCAGCGAACAGATAATACCTATAGTAGTAGACTTACCCGCCCCATTGGGGCCCAGCAGAGCAAAGAAATCGCCCTCTGCCACATTTAGGTCAATACCTTTAAGGGCGACAAAGCCGTCTTCATACACCTTGGTAAGCTGGCTGATTTGCAACGCTGACTTCGTACTCTGGTTCAATTGTTTATATCCACTTTAGTTGTCTATATTAAGCTCGCTATTGTATATCCCCTGTCTCTTATACACATCTCCGAGCCCACGAGACCAGAGAGGATCTCG
>CAJXVK010000068.1 GCA_913060735.1 uncultured Cellvibrionales bacterium | reverse complement strand
GGTCTCGTGGGCTCGGAGATGTGTATAAGAGACAGGCATAGTAGAATCACTCTGGAAAAATTTATCCTCAGGAAAAAATAATGTTTGAAACGTTAAAGCCAGTTGGCATGGACCCAATTTTGGGATTAATGGCGGCATTTCGTGCTGATACCCGTGAACAAAAAATTGATCTGGGCGTAGGTGTTTATCAGGATGACCGCGGCCGCACGCCAGTAATGGCCTCGGTAAAAGAAGCTGAAGCTAAGCTTATGGAACTTGAGCTAACTAAGTCCTATCAGGGCATAGCCGGTGACCCAGATTACAATCAGCGCATGCTACAGCTATTGTTCGGCGCTGATCACAGCATACTTAGCTCGGGCCGAGTGAAAACCATTCAGGCGCCCGGTGGTTCTGGTGCCCTGCGTGTTGGCGCGGAAGTTATTCAACGTGCAACGCCAAATGCCAAGCTTTGGGTGGGCGTGCCGACTTGGCCGAACCATATCCCGCTACTGGGTAGTGCTGGCTTTGAGATTGAAGAATATCCCTATTACGACATGGTGACCCATCAGATTGATAGCGATGCCATGATGGAAACATTACGTCAGGTACCTGCGGGCGATATGGTGCTTTTGCATGGCTGCTGCCACAACCCAACTGGGGCCGATCTTTCCAATGAGCAGTGGGATCAGATTGCTGATCTGGCCTTAGAGCGTGGTTTTATTCCGTTTATTGATACGGCTTATCAGGGTTTGGGCAATGGCCTAAATGAAGATGCCTACGGAATGCGCATGATGGCTGAGAGATTGCCTGAGTTAGTGATTGCCTCGTCTTGTTCCAAGAACTTTGGTCTGTATCGTGAGCGCACAGGTTCCATTACCTTTATTGCCGATAACCCACAGCAGGTAGACATTGTGGCTAGTCAGGCTATGTCTATTGCGCGACAAATTTACTCTATGCCGCCAGCCCACGGTGCGCTTCTGGTGTCGCTGATACTGGGTGACGATCAATTGCGAGCTAACTGGCAGGCTGAATTGGAAGAGGTGCGTCTGCGTATTAAGTCCATGCGCAGTTTGCTAACTAGCGGCATTCAGGGCAATTCAGCTGGTATCGACTTTAGCCATATAGAACAGCAGAATGGTATGTTCTCATTTTTGGGTATCAGTAGCGCCCAGTTGGAACGACTGCGCGAAGAATTTGGTATCTATATTGTGTCATCGACGCGTGTTAATTTGGCGGGTATTAATTCGAGCAATATTGGCTACATCAGTGAGTCAATGAATACCGTATTAAAGTAAGGCAGAACGTGTTTTTTGCAGTACCTCCTCAATTTGGAGGTTGCTGCAATCAATGCGAATATCAGCATAGCGTTTATACAATACAGAGCGCTCTTCAAATAGATCTTTGAAGTTTTGGTCTGGACGACGGGCAATGCCTCTGGTGCTAAAGTTTGAAATTCTCTGCTCTAGCTCAGCTAGGGGCACATCAAGAAATACCACCGTTGCATCCTGTTTTAAATGCGCCATGCCCGCTTCAGAGTAAACCGCACTGCCGCCAGTAGAGACCACTTTGCCACGGATGTCCTCAGCTAACAGCACCCGCTCCTCGATACTGCGCAGTGCCAGATAACCCTGATGGTCAGTAATATTTTGTAAAGTCTGGCCTTCGCGCACCTGGATGTTGACATCGGTATCGATAAAGTCGAGACCAAGCTCCTTCGCTAGCAGAATGCCTATGGTGCTTTTTCCAGCACCGGGCATACCGATTAAAACTACAGTATCTGCCTGCATATCTCTCTCCTCTATTACCTCAAGCCGGTTACACCAGCCTAAGTTCTTTATACCAGCGAAGACCGGTTCCCAATATAACTATCTGCGGCTATTATGCCTGAAAGTGAGTGAATTCCCCCTACAGCAGGTATAATTACCGCCACAGTTTTGGAAGCCCGTGATATGACACATTTTAAGCGCATAGGATTACTCGGCAGCCTCGATGTTGCAGAGGTCAAAGAATCGCTACAGAAACTAGAATCCTTCTTGGTCTCACAGGGGAGCGAAGTTATTTATGAAGAACAGGCCGCCAAGCTAGTGGACTGGACGGTTGATAAGATGTTGCCCATCGACGAACTTGCAGGGGTAATTGATCTGGGTATTGTTGTCGGCGGCGATGGCAGTATGTTGAGTGCCTGTCGCAAGATGGCCGCTAGTAGCATACCGCTACTGGGTATTAATCGCGGTCGTCTAGGTTTTCTTACCGATATCTCTCCAGATGAAATCGAAGCGCGTGTGATGCCGGTACTTAATGGCGAATACAAACAGACGAGACGCTTTATGCTCGAGACCAGTGTTACGCGCGATGGTCAGCAGATCGGTACTGGTACCGCACTTAACGATATTGTGCTGCATCCGGGCATGTCGGTGCGCATGATGACCTTTGAACTCTATGTTGACGGTGAATTTGTCTACAGTCAGCGCTCCGATGGTCTTATTGTTGCCACGCCTACAGGATCTACTGCCTATGCGCTGTCTGCTGGTGGACCACTATTGTTCCCTGAATTAGATGCGATTGTGGTGGTACCGCTAAACCCCCATACGCTGAGTAGCCGACCTATTGCTCTGCATGGCGATGCACAGATTGAGCTGCGTGTTAGTTCTAGGAATGAATTACACCCACTTATAACTTGCGATGGTCACAATGACTTTACGACCGAACCCGGTGATATTATTACTATCCAAAAACATGCCAATGATATCCAGCTTATTCACCCCAAGGACAATAATTTTTATGGTGTTTGTCGATCTAAATTGGGCTGGGGCAGTCGACTCGGCGTAAAATGATAAACCATTGAAAACTTGGACGATTTAGCACCATGTCGCAACCGCTTAATTGGCGATTAGCCGCCAGACAAAACCCCGCTGTGTCCCTGTTAATTATCGCTAGTGTATCGGGTGGCCTGATCGCCTCATTTTTGCCGCAACTACAGCACGTTCTCTTTTTTGGCAGTCTGGCCTCAGGGGAATACTGGCGTCTAATCACGCCAATATTTCTACACTTTGGTTTAGTCCATCTGGTATTTAATTGCCTTTGGTTGAGTATGCTCGGCAGTCGTATTGAGCAGCTTACCAGCTCACTGCACCTAATATTACTGGTCCTTCTAAGCGGGGCTATTTCTAATATGGCGCAGTTTGTCTGGTCTGGTAGTGTTTATTTTGGCGGCATGTCGGGAGTGGTCTATGCGCTGCTGGGCTATATTTGGATTAAGCAAAAAATAGTGCCCCATCCGTTGTTGCAATTGCCGCCTGGGATAGTCGGTTTTATGCTCGGCTGGCTACTGGTCTGTATGACCGGTATTCTCGATCTGTTGATGGGTGTAGGGGTGGCCAATGCCGCGCATCTGGGTGGGTTAGTGATTGGTATGTTACTGGGCTGTATTTTTGGCCTCACTAAACGATTTAAACAAGGGTAGTCAGTATGGATTTAAAACAACTTCTCGACAGCATTACCCCAGAGGTTTACGAAAGCCTAAAGCGTGCGATAGAAATTGGTAAGTGGCCCGATGGGCGAGTACTTGGAGAGGGTCAGAAAGAGTTGTGCATGCAAGCGGTTATAGCCTATGACGAGCGCAAGCCGCTAGAGCAGCGCACCGGGTATGTTCCGCCTAAAGTTTCGGCCTGTGCACCAGAGGTGCCAGAATCAACGCCAATTAAATGGAAAAACTAATGTCAGTCGAAGCCTTAGGTCACCTGTCGAAAATGGAAGCCAGCTTAGATACTGAGGGGAGAGTGGATTATCAGCTGCCTATAGATGATCGGCGTATCAGCATGAATACATTGATAGGTCAGAGTATTTCGATTGAGCATATAGGTGATATTCATTGCATTCACTGCGGACGCCGCACAAAGAAAAGTTTTAGTCAGGGCTATTGCTACCCCTGTTTCAGCAAACTACCTCAGTGCGATACCTGCATTATGAGTCCGGAGAAATGCCATTTTCACCATGGCACCTGCCGCGATCCAGAATGGGGCGAGAAGTATTGTTTTACCGATCACTTTGTTTATCTGTCGAATACCTCGGGCGTAAAAGTAGGAATTACTCGAGGCACACAGTTGCCCACTCGCTGGATAGATCAGGGTGCTACTCAGGGTCTGCCTATTTTTAGGGTGCAGACCCGTTATCAAGCAGGTTTGATTGAGGACTGTATACGAGAGCATATTGCGGATAAAACCCATTGGCAGAAAATGTTGAAAGGCAATTCGGACTCCGTTGATTTGCACTCGCTGCGTGATGAGCTAATGGCTAAGTCAGAGGACGGGCTAGAATTTCTCGAGCAGGAACATGGTCTGCAAGCATTGCAGCGTTTATATAATGAAAATATTACTGAGATTAAATTCCCCGTTGAGCAATTTCCCGAGAAGGTAAAAAGTTTAAACCTCGACAAACAGCCATTGGTAGAGGGTGTTTTACAGGGCATCAAAGGCCAGTACCTTATTATGGATGCTGGTGTTATCAATATACGTAAATTTACTGCTTACAATATTAAGTTCACCGCCTAAGGTAAAAAGGGTTTTTAAATGCGAGATGCAGCACCACAGACAATCTATCTAGACGAATATAAAGTAAGCCCTTTTCTAATTGAAAAAACGGATTTGGTATTTGACTTAGGTGAGGACAGTACGCGCGTTACGGCTTCCTTAAATATTGCGCGCAACCCTGATAGCGACCAGCAAGATGGGACTTTGGTTTTGCATGGCAGTGAAGGTTTAGATTTGCAGTCTGTGCATGTCGATGGCCAGCTGATATTTACAGATGACTATAGCCGCGACTTTGATTCACTGACGATAAACAACCTACCAGATAGCTGTGTGGTGATTACTGAGGTGCTTATAAAGCCCCAGCTAAATACTACTATGATGGGCCTTTACCGCTCGCGCACCATGTACTGCACTCAGTGTGAAGCTGAGGGTTTTCGCGATATCACCTATTATTTAGATCGTCCAGATGTAATGTCTGAATTCACCACCAAGGTAATCGCCGATAAAAATACCTATCCCGTTTTATTGTCCAATGGCAATCCAACTGAACGTGGTGACCTCGACGGCGGTAAGCACTTTGTTACCTGGCATGATCCATTTAAAAAACCAGCGTACCTATTTGCATTGGTGGCAGGCACTTTGGCTGTAGTGGAGGATAGCTTTACCACTATGTCTGGGCGCGATATCAAGCTGCAGATTTTTGTCGAAGAAAAAGATTTAGATAAATGTGCCCATGCCATGCTGTCGTTAAAAAATTCTATGCGCTGGGACGAACAGACCTATGGGCGCGAATACGATCTTGATATTTTTATGATCGTCGCAGTTGATGATTTCAATATGGGGGCCATGGAAAACAAAGGTCTGAATATTTTTAATACTTCGGCGGTACTGGCCAATCCAAAAACGACAACTGATGTTTCTTTTCAACGTGTCGAGGCCATTGTTGCCCATGAGTATTTCCATAACTGGTCCGGTAATCGAGTAACCTGCCGCGACTGGTTTCAGCTGAGTTTAAAAGAAGGATTTACGGTTTATCGAGATTCACAATTTTCTGCAGATATGAATTCGGCGACTGTAAAGCGTATTGAAGACGCCTCCTATTTGCGCACCCATCAGTTTGCCGAAGATGGCGGCCCCATGTCTCATCCGGTACAGCCAGATTCCTATATGGAGATCAATAATTTCTATACCTTAACGGTGTATGAAAAGGGCTCGGAAGTCGTGGGTATGATTCGCACTCTATTGGGCCCAGCGACCTTTAGAAAAGGCAGTGATCTGTACTTTGATCGCCATGATGGTCAGGCTGTTACTATCGAAGAATTTGTTCGCGCGATGGAAGATGCTAGTGGGCGCGATTTGACACAGTTCCGCCGCTGGTACAAGCAGTCAGGCACGCCGGTATTAAAGGTAAGCTCGACTCATAATGCCGAGGCACAAACGCTAACTCTAGACTTTGAGCAGAGCTGTCCGGCGACACCAGGGCAGAGTGAAAAGCAGCCCTTTGTTATTCCGGTCAAACTAGGTTTGGTCGGGGCAGACGGCACTGATCTGGTACTTAATGCCGATGGCCAAACAGAAATAGCCTATGAGCTTACCGAAGCTAATCAGACATTGGTGATTAACGGTATAGATCAGGCAGCTGTGCCCTCATTGCTGAGGGGTTTATCTGCACCCGTAAAGCTTGACTACCGTTACAGCGCTGAGCAGTTAGCGCATTTGATGGCTAATGATAGCGATGGTTTTAATCGTTGGGATGCCAGTCAAACATTATGCCTTGGTGTTTTGAAGCAGCTGACACAAGACAGCCTACATGAACGCCCATTGGCGCTTAATGGTCAGTTAATAGATGCCTATGGCGCACTGCTAGCAGACGAATCACTGGACCCTGCGATGGTCGCCCTGATGTTGCAGCTGCCAAGTGAGGCGCTGCTGCATGAAGAGGCCGAGACGATTCATGCGGCTGCCATACATGATGCGCGTAGCTTTGTGCGTATGGCTTTGGCTGGCTCATTGGCCGATCAATTTATGATGATCTATCAGCGTCATAATACTCAGCCTTCCTATGCGCCAGATGCACAGCAAATTGGTAGCCGCAGCCTTAAAAATGCCGCCTTAAACTACCTGATGCTGGCCGGCGATGCAGGGATAGAGTTAGCTTGGCAACAGTTTAAGTCTGCCGATAATATGACTGATAAGGCAGCGGCACTCAGTGCCTTGGTTAACTGCCCTAGAGCGGTCAGTTATGCCGAGCAGGCGCTGTCTGATTTTGAATTGGAGTATCGCGATGAAGCTCTGGTAATGAATCTTTGGCTACAGATACAGGCAATTAATAGTCAGCCGGGTGGGTTGGCGAGGGTTCGCGGGCTGATGGATCATTCCGCCTTCAGTATGAGTAATCCGAATAAACTCAGAAGTTTGATTGGCGCGTTTTGCAGTGCCAATTTGGTTAACTTCCATAGTCCCGATGGTTCCGGTTACGAGTTCTTGCAGCAGCAGGTGGTGGCTCTGAATAATCAAAACCCACAGGTAGCGGCTAGACTAGTAACGCCCCTGACGCGCTGGAAACAGTTTGCCGAGCCCAATGCAGGGTTGATGCGCAGGGCTCTGCAGACCATTGCTGATGAGCCTGGGTTAGTTAAGGATGTACTTGAAATCGCGACTAAGTCACTCTAATTGAAATCTATTTAACGCTGAATCAGCCCTTTATTTAATTTTTGGGCTTAGCTTTTATGGGTGACTTAAAACCTAATTAAATTTAAGCAGAGGATGCAATCTACTGCTGATAAACAGTCACACCACCAATAATCGTGCGCTCAACTTTAATATCCTTAATCGTCAGCGGATCAACCAGTGGGCTGCGCTCAAGTATTACCAAATCAGCCAGCTTTCCTGCTTCGATTGAACCAATATCCTGCTCCCTAAATATCTGCCAGGCTGCATCAATAGTGACGCTGCGCAGTGCCTGCATCACACCAATACGCTCATAGGGACCAATAACTTTCCCCGTTGCTGAGAGTCGGTTAACAAGCGACCAGACTGATAATAATGGACTCATGGGCACAATAGGGGTATCCAGATGAGAGCTAAAGCGCAATCCCTGTTCAATGGCTGTGCGCGCCGGACTTATTCTATTGGCGCGCTCTTCACCCATAGTAACGTCCCTATGCATATCACCCCAGTAATAGGTGTGTGCTGAAAAGAAACTAGGTGTTACTCCAAGAGCCTTCATACGTGCCAACTGATCCTCTCGGGCCATTTGCGCATGAATTAGAATCAGTCGTGGATCCTCTTTTGGGAATGCTTTCTGGGCCTGTTCAAATGCATCGAGAATATCATCAATAGAGGCATCCCCATTACCGTGCACCGCTAATTGAAATCCTGCACTATGGTACTTTTTGATCCACTCAGCCAACGCTGGATAGGCCACTCGGGGATAGCCTCTATACTCAGCATCACCATGGAAAGGTTTATGATAGGGTTCTCTAAGATAGCCGGTGTAGCCTTGAATACTGCCATCGGCAATAATTTTAATAGCGCCAATATTCAGCCTGTCACCACTGTAGTCTTCAGCCTTTATAGTGCCATCCAGAAAGCTCACGCCAAAGTTATCAAATTGCGGCCATAGCTCCAGGCGCAGTGGCGTTAGATTAAGTATTTTAGCTATACGCAAGCCTTGCGCCATCTCTACCGATACCGCGCCATTCTGTGCTGTGGTCACGCCAGTTTTTAAATAATCATTATTCGAGTAGGTCACCATGCGTAAGAACCCCATAATGCCTAGATCGAGCATATTTTCTTGCAATGGTGTGGCCGCGTTTTCCTCAAGCAATCCAGTAAGACGCCCATTCTTGTCGCGCGCATAATGACCCCCTTCAGGGTCGAGACTCTCCTCAGAAATATTAGATTCAATCAATCCCAGTGAATTGGTAACACCCATATGTCCAGAGACATGCAGTATAAAGACTGGGTGATCAGGCAGAGCCTGATCAAGTTCATCGCGGCTGGGGTGGCGATTTTCATCGAGCATCAGGTTGTCATAACCAAAGCCATTGACCCATTCGCCTTTGGGTATATCTTTGGCCTTTTCTTGTAAGCGCGTTAGCAGGGCAGGGATATTGGTAATCGGGCCCACAGGAGGGCTGCGCAGGTCGGCCATAAACAATAACATACCAGATCCAGGGAAATGGCTGTGAGAGTCAATAAGCCCAGGTAGTAAAGTCTTACCCTGAAGGTCATGGACTAGGGTTTTATCACCGATCAAGGCTCCGATTTTCGCATTATCGCCAACCGCAATGATTCGGTTTTTCCGCACAAAAACAGCTTGGGCAATAGCACTGTCGGCATCCATGGTTATAACTTCACCATTTATAAAGGCTTGACTGGCAGGGGGCTTTTCTGGGCTAAGGTAGGCCATTATGGAGACTGCGATAATGGCAATTACTACAGCGAGTCTAACTAGACGAGTCATCCATTTGTTGGGTGATAGATGCATATCAGTCTCTTTTAATTAGTGTTGACGAGCAATCCCAGCGCTAGCTGGTACGCGAATATCCTCCACAAGGTTTTGTACTTCTAGTGGTGGCGGATTAGTGATTTTGCTGATGCCAAGGGCGCACATAATGTTGAGTAGCATACCAATAAAGCCAATGCCTTCCGGTGAAACGCCAAACAGCCAGTGCTCGGCCGTGTTTAACTGTGGTGAGACAAACTTAAAGTACACTATATAGCTAAACGTAAATATCAGGCCAACTAGCATACCGGTGATGGCACCCTCTTTATTCATGGGTTTATAAAAAATACCTAGCAGTAATGCGGGGAATAGAGAGGCTGCCGCTAACCCAAATGCAAATGCAACCACCTGAGCAACAAAGGCGGGTGGATAGATACCAAATAAACCCGCCACACAGACAGCGACCGCAGCGGCTAGGCGGGCAAAGAATAATTCTTGTTTTTCACTGATATTGGGCATCAGTATCTGTTTTAAAACATCATGGGATATAGCGCTGGAGATAACGAGAAGTAATCCGGCGGCGGTGGAGAGCGCTGCGGCCACACCACCAGCTGCGACAAGGGCAATAACCCAGCCGGGCAGGTTGGCAATTTCCGGGTTTGCCAGCACCATGATGTCGCGATCAACCGTGACTTCATTATCGCTGCCGGGACTGTAATGCATGATGCCGTCATCGTTTTTATCTTCCCAGCCGACCAACCCAGTTTGCTCCCAATTACTAAACCACTGTGGTGCCTGCTCATAGCTACTGTTATGTAAGGTATCGACGAGGTTCAGGCGAGCAAAGGAGGCAACAGCTGGTGCTGTGGTGTACAGAATAGCGATAAACACCAGTGCATACCCTGCTGATAGGCGTGCATCAGAGACCTTGGGTACAGTGAAAAAACGCACCAGTACATGTGGCAACCCGGCGGTGCCAAACATCAATGCGGCGGTAATCGCAAAAACATCAATGGTTGATTTAGTGCCTGCGGTATAGGCATTAAACCCGAGATCCATCAATACCCCATCTAGCTTTTGCAGTACTGACAACCCAGAGCCATCATTGACCTCTGCTCCAAAACCCAGCTGTGGAATAGGATTGTCAGTGATCATGATGGAGATAAAAATGGCTGGCACCATGTAGGCGAATATCAGCACGCAGTACTGCGCCACTTGGGTATAGGTGATGCCCTTCATGCCGCCGAGTACTGCATACATAAATACCACAGCCATACCAATAATTACGCCGGTAGTGACCTCGACCTCAAGATACCTTGAAAATACAATCCCTACGCCGCGCATCTGTCCAGCAACATAGGTAAAAGAGATAAAGATTAAACAGATGACCGCAACGATTCTCGCGCCTTTTGAATAGTAGCGCTCGCCAATAAAGTCTGGCACGGTAAACCGGCCAAATTTACGCAGGTAGGGCGCCAGTAAAAGGGCGAGTAACACATAGCCGCCGGTCCAACCCATCAAGTAAACCGAGCCATCACGGCCCATAAAAGAAATGATGCCGGCCATGGAAATAAACGAAGCTGCGCTCATCCAGTCTGCTGCAGTGGCCATGCCATTCATCACAGGATGTACGCCGCCGCCAGCCACATAAAAGTCTTTGGTTGACCCAGCTCGAGACCATATGGCAATGCCTATATAGAGTATGAAAGAGGCACCGACAAATAGGTAAGTTAGTATCTGGGTTGTCATTATGAATTCTCCTCGTCATCATCCACGCCAAACTTGCGTTCAAGGGTTTTCATACGCCAGGAGTAAATGAAGATAAGGGCAACAAATGCATAGATAGCACCCTGTTGCGCGAACCAGAAGCCGAGTTTGAAGCCAAAAAAGGAAAATTGATCCAGCCAGTCGGCTAAGATAATGCCGCAGCCAAAGGAGACCAGAAACCAGACGCTGAGGAGTTTAGCGAGCAATCGAAGGTTAGATTGCCAGTAGGTCGTTAGATTCTTATCCGAAACCGTTTGTTGTTCATGATGTGTTGCTTGAGATAGATTCTGGCCTTGGTGATGGTAGTTTTTTTCGATCATGTTGATGGCTCTGTTATGAATTTTTTAATTGCGCTGCTTTCCTTCTTCGTCTAAATGGTGGCATATTTGTGGTTGTTCGTCGATATGAGGAGTAACTATTTCGTGGGGGCACTCTGTTGTGCGCAGAGTCAAAAACCCCGGTTATAAAGAGTGTGGGTTTGCTGTTGTTTTGTTTTTACGTGCGAGATTCAGGAGGATTGACTTAAAACCGCCTTGCTGCTGCAAGCTTGTTGAACCAGGAGGTTCTCACCTCTGTCGTGCGCAAAGTCAAAAACCCGGTTATTAAAGAGTGCGGG
>CAJXVK010000067.1 GCA_913060735.1 uncultured Cellvibrionales bacterium | reverse complement strand
GGGTTTTAATTGTGGAATAGTGGGTTTGCCCAACGTTGGTAAATCAACATTATTTAATGCACTCACCAAAGCCGGTATCAGCGCAGAAAACTTTCCATTCTGCACCATTGAACCCAACACCGGCATAGTGCCTATTCCCGATCCCCGTCAGGACAAAATTTCCAATATCGTCAACCCAGAGCGGGTTATTCCCACCGCCATGGAATTTGTCGATATCGCCGGGCTGGTTGCAGGCGCCTCCAAAGGCGAAGGCCTGGGCAATAAATTTCTCGCCAATATTCGTGAAACCGATGCCATTGCCCATGTAGTGCGCTGCTTTGAAGATGAAAACGTCATTCACGTCGAAGGCAAGATAAGTCCAGCTGATGATATCGATGTGATTAATACCGAGCTCGCTCTGGCCGATCTCGAGAGTGTTGAAAAAGCGTTGCTGCGCGTCGCCAAAGCGGCCAAAGGCAAAGACCAAGATGCCATCATACTCAAAGGCGTGGCCGAAAAAATTCTACCTCACCTCAATGAAGCCAAACCACTGCGCTCGTTTGATTTGAGCGAAGATGAACTAAAAATACTAAAACCTCTTAGCCTGCTGACGCTGAAGCCAACCATGTATATCGCCAATGTCGATGAAGAGGGTTTTGACAACAACCCCTACTTGGATGAGGTAATGACTATTGCCGCCGCCGAAGGTTCAATCGTTGTGCCTATCTGCAACAAGATGGAAGCAGAGATCAGCGAACTGGAAGCCGATGAAATCACCGAATTTTTGGAAGAGATGGGTATGCAAGAACCGGGGCTTAACCGGGTTATTCGCGCCGGCTATAATTTGCTTGGACTGCAAACCTACTTTACCGCAGGCCCTAAAGAAGTGCGCGCCTGGACCATTCCTGTAGGCGCAACCGCCCCCAATGCAGCGGGTAAGATTCACACCGATTTCGAAAAAGGTTTTATTCGCGCCGAGATTATTGGCTACGACGACTATATCGCTGGCAACGGCGAGCAGGGAGCAAAAGACGCAGGCAAATGGCGTTTGGAAGGTAAGGAATATATCGTTAAGGACGGTGACGTTATCCACTTCCGCTTTAATGTGTAGCTCGCCGTGACCGCTACTAGCGGGCGCTGGAAGCTGGGCATATTGCTTGCCCTGTCCACCGCCACCATGTGGGGAGTGCTGCCCATCGCCCTAAAGGGCGTGTTGGAAACCCTCGACCCACTTACCACCACCTTCTTTCGTCTCTCATTAGCTGCGGTATTGATTACACCCTATTTGCTGGTACGCAGACGGCTACCCAATCGCGGCAAGTTGCGCTCCCCGCGCCTATTTTTTCAGCTTCTGGCTGCCGGGCTATTGCTCTCGGGCAACTATTATTTGTATATTTTTGGTTTAGAACGAACCAGCCCTGAGGCCGCTCAGGTGATGATTCAGATTGCCCCAATGCTACTGTTGCTAGCGGGGGTTTTCCTCTTTGCGGAGTCCTTCTCTACCACTCAGTGGTTTGGCTTTTTTGCCTTTGCCTCAGGCCTGATCTTATTTTTTAACCATCATCTAGGTGATATTTTTATTGATCTCAATGATTATGGTTTGGGCCTGCTGATGATTTCATTGGCAGCAGTGTGCTGGACTGGCTATGCCATCATGCAAAAAATTCTGCTGCAAGAATTTAACTCAGAAGAAACCATGCTCGCTATTTATTGGCTTGGCACCCTAGTATTTCTGCCCTTCTGCGATTTCTCCACATTGGACCAGCTTACAGATATGCAATGGGCCCTACTGGCTTTTTGCGGCCTCAACACAATCATCGCTTACGGATCCTTTGCCGAAGCCCTGGCACATATAGAGGCATCTAGAGTCAGTGCGACCATTGCACTAACGCCACTGCTGACGGTTGGCATTGTGCAACTCATCCCTATGGAGGGCATTACCGTAGAACCACTAGGAGTGGTTTCACTACTGGGCGCCGTTCTTGTGGTATCTGGCTCGATCACCACAGCCGTGGCTAAAAAAGCACACTAAAATACTCATAAAAAGGCTACATCCATGTTTAAAAAAATAGCGAAGGGAACAGGCATTGGGCTACTCGCAATAATAGTTGCCGGCACCGGCTACATCGCCGCCATTACCCCCGGTGGGCTCAGCGGCTTTTGGTTAATGGTCAGCACAGTTGCCGGCCTTAACACCTCGGCCAATTCCGCCGAAGAATCTAGCCTAGAAGTACCCCAGGGTTTTAACCTTGAGCTGGTTGCTCAGAATCTTGGGTATGTGCGCTTTATCGCTACCACAGAGCAAGATGATCTGGTGGCTACCATCACCGACCGCGGTCAAGTTTTGCTGTTACAGGATAGAGACCAAAACGGTACAGCCGAAACTCAAACAGTCTTGATAGATGGGCTCAATGAGCCTCAGGGCTTAGTATTTGACGGCGAATGGCTGTACTTTAGTGAAAGCGGTACCGTTAGCCGAGTACTCTTTGACCATAGCACCGGCAGCCTTGCTGGTGAGATTGAAACTGTTCTTCAAGATCTGCCCTATGACCTTATTCATAAAGCCAAAGCCATAGGTATCTCCCCAGATCGCAAGCTCCATATTGCGATAGGTTCCCCCTGCAATGTCTGTGAACCGGAAGATCCTAGATATGCCGCTATGTTGCGATCAGAACTCGATGGCAGCAATCCACAAATCTATGCGCGGGGACTGCGCAACTCCGTAGGTTTCGACTGGGCACCCTGGTCAGGTGACCTTTATGCCACAGGCAATGCCCGTGATTTACTGGGTGATAACTTCCCACCAGACGAACTCAACCTAGTGGTTGAAGATGGTTTTTATGGCTGGCCCTACGTCAATGGCGACAACGTGCCCGACCCAGATTTTGGCAATAAACAACCAGACCTTGCCCGCTTGGCTATAGCTCCCGCCTTTAAATTTCGCCCCCACAATGCACCACTGGGCATCCACTTCGTTGAGGCCCACAGAAGCCTACCTGAAGGCTTTAATCGTACTGCACTGGTAGCCTTGCATGGCTCATGGAATCGTTCCGTATTGGACGGTTATAAGGTCATCTCGCTGCACTGGGATGATCAGGGCAACATAGAGAGCCGCGACTTCGTCAGCGGTTTTTTAGCGGACGACGGTATTATGGGACGGCCAGTAGGTATTACCCAGGATAGCCAGGGGCGTTTCTATATCACTGACGATTTAGGCGGGCAGATATACCGGGTGGGATATTCAACAGGGCAATAAAAACCTCTGACCGAAGAGTTAGTTAAAACATCGAAGTTTAGGATACCCAGTTTCATGTAGCGACTAGGACGATGGCCCATACAGCATCAGTGAGAGGCGCAGCGTTATTTTGCAAATGATTGAGGGTGCCTTAATGACGTGCTTAGCAGTAATGCATAGCAGCAGACATAGAATCTAGTTAGTGTGATTTGGTTCACGCTAAATAAGCAAATTTTTCGCAATCGCTCAGTACAGCGGATCAGCCTCGAAGTTCTTGACAAAGGGGCGCTGTCTGGCGAAAATGCGCGCCCCTAACCGGTCTGTCGATCAATAGGGTTCTGCAAGAAATTGTGGCTACGTAGCTCAGCTGGTTAGAGCACAGCATTCATAATGCTGGGGTCGGTGGTTCAAGTCCACCCGTAGCTACCAATCATGTCAATTTTAATGCCAATTACACCGCCTTCAATAAACCTACCGCACCAGTGCAGTAAGCCCCACAATAAGTAAACCATCGCAAAGAAAATCGCCCCCACAGCAATCTCACGTACTTCTGAGGACCATCTAGGGTAGATTAGAGAACGGTAAGTTAACCTATATTATCTACACTGATTAGTCTGTATTATTCAACTTAAAATGGCCTGACCATCTTTAAAAATAATAATAAGGTAGGGGATTATCACATCAAAAAAATAATCGTTCTTTCAATCGCATATTTACTATTAACATCTTGTGGTGGCGGGTATGAGAGTACCGAAACCCTTGCGCTCGCCGATAGGCCGCCTACCTTCAGCGACGGCGGATTATTTAATGTCGATGAAAATCAAACCGAAATCGGCTCAGTAAGCGCATCTGACCCTGATGGAGATGCAATTACCTATTCTTTGAGTGGTACTGATGCAGCTGCAATGGCAATTGATTCCGCTAGTGGTGCGTTGACCTTTAATTCCCCAGCGGACTATGAAACCCAATGGGACTTCGATGCGGTGGTAACTGCTACCACTGCGGAGGCCTCGGCGACTAAAACCATCGCAGTGCAGATAAACAATCTAAATGATAACCCAATTACATTATGCGGCCCATCCGACACTGACTGTTCTGGCACTTGGGAATGGCCTTATCATCCAGAAAATACAGCGACTGCAATTTCATTGCATGCGGCCGATTTGGATGCCAATAGACATCTTAGGTATGCCGGAGATACTGTACAGATCAGCCTTAGATTGACTGACCCAATTATTTGCCCTAAGAATGTCGGCCGCTGCGAAGTAGTAGTGGCTGTCCAGAAACCCGATCCTCAATATGCGTCTATAGCATCAGTAGGAAATGCTGCTGTGCCAACAGAAACTGCTGATTTTTGGGCAGAACCAAACGGGAGTGACTCCTCTTATGTCAATATTAATGGCCCAGACTGGGAGAGATTTTATTTCAAAGCTGATTACGGTAACTGGACTTATATTCAATTTTTTACGGTGACACTCGCCACTGATCTTGCGAATATACCTACTGACGAAAGGCGCCTAGAGGCAAGCGTATCTTCCGAAAGCGAACTCTTTGATGGCTTTGATCCTACGGACTACATCCTTAATGAGCTTATCTCTACTTCGAAAGGCCCTATAATCTTAGCGCATAGCTCAGAAGACCTGATGCACTCAATTTCTGAAGGGGACGCCTCGTCTTTTGATATACGATCCGAAAATGGCGCGCTAACCTTTATTGCTCCAGCGCCCGACTATGAAACTCAGACCTCATATTCCGCAACGATAAGTGCAACAGATGGCATAGATATAGTAACGAGAGATGTTAACTATATTATTGAAGACGATCCCTCAGATAATGTAGTGCTGAATTTTGACTCAGATAGCTAGGGTACATTTTTGACCACATCAACCTCAGGATAATAAGGCCTCTAAACATTACGTCAAATGAATAGAGGCCAATCCAGCCACTCTGCACAGTCTATTTAAAGTGGAGGTTGCTAAGGTATAAAACTATCCAACCCAACCACCAATAGACCAAGCCCCGCAGACCAAATCGCGCAGGCGAGAATATCAATCAAAGTAAATCTCACCCGATCAGTACCGCTAATACCGACCATCATGGGTACTAGACTGCGCACTGCAGTCATCAGTCGACCCACAATAATCGCTGCGGCGCCGTACTTAAGAATAAAGGCCTCACCCTTTTGCAGACGCACTGCCTGTTTTTTGGCAAAGGCGGTATGGTGAAATTTGGGGCCAAACCAGCGGCCTAGATAAAAGCCCAAATGATCTGACAGGCAGGCTCCCGCGAAGGCTAGTGGCATAATCTGGTAGATACTGACTATCTGCTCGGTATAGAGAATAGTCGACACCGATAGAAGAATAATACCAGAGGCCAATAACCCAAGGCCCGGGCAGGCTTCCAAAAATGCCAGTACAGGAATGACCATCCAAGCATTTTTTTGGTTGGCGCTGAGCCAATCTAAAAATATCTCGTCGATAGGTGTGTTAGTCATGGTGCAATGCGTCCACAGCTAGAGCTAGTTTTGATAGTCTTAATGATTCCACCAGGCAAGGTCGGTAAAGGATCTAATATCCAGCTCATGAGTCCAGGTTGATCTGTGCTGTTGGGCAATATGTAGATAGGTATCCGCGACCTTCTCTGGCAAGATTAAACCATCGTTTTCCATGCCGCGAGTTTCACGCAGCGCTTTAAATTGCTCTTCGCCAAGCATCTTGCCTAAGGTATCTGGGGCATCAACGGCACCATCAATCAACACATGGGCAATATGCAGACCCTTGGGACCAAGCTCGGCATTGAGAGACTGACACAGCATACGGCGCGCTCCCATAGCCGCAGCATGGGCGTGCTGCCCGGCATTGCCGCGCACAGCTGCAGTGGCTGAGGTGACTATTATCGAGCCCTTACCACGCTCTACCATTAGCGGACAGACAACGGATGCAGTACGAAATAAACTAAAGGTGGCTATATGCCAACATCGCTCAAACGCTTTATAGGAAGTGTCTTGCAAATCGCGATCACCAATCTGCGCACCCAGATTAAAAATAACCACTTTGATGGGACCAATATCCTGTTCTACTGTTGCAACCAACTTTTCGATAACACCTTCGTTGACAACATTTAAAAGATAGCCGCTGGCATCACCGCCCTGGGCCTGTATATCGGCAACCAATGTATTTAGGCCCTGTTGATCACTGCGGCGACACAACACCGAATGATAACCCTCAGCGGCAAATCGCTTACCGACAGACCCACCAATACCTGCACCTGCGCCAATCACCAAACAAACTGGTTTCATTGTTCACTCCACTCACTCTATATAGCTGCTTAAGCGCTATTTAATGGTTACTGTATTGGCATCATAATCGGGTAAAAACTGATCTTTTTTACCCGGCAATAGATCCAACGCCTTAAATGCCATGCGCAGTAAAAATGGTTTTTTAATATGGTACAGCCGACCCATTTGCGTCGACATGGTTTGAATTTTTGCGGTGCGTGCCAGTCGGTTGCGCTGATACAGCTTCAAGCCCTGCTCCACATTAGAAACCTGATCTAAGGCCCGCTGTAGGATCCGTCCGTCCTCAATGGCCATAGCCGCGCCTGAAGCCATAAAGGGTAAGGTCGCATGAGCAGCATCGCCCAGTAGGGTTACACGGGCTGAACTCCAGTGATCGAAAGGATTATGATTATGCAGCGCCCAGCGATAACACTGGTCTTTGTCGACAGCATCTATTACCGCTTGCACTGTTGGGTGCCAGCCGGCGAAGTCATTTTTTAACTCCTGCCAGGGCGCCTTCTGGGACCAAGACGCTTCTGCCCAATGATCACTCTCAACCACACCGACAAAATTAACTAGCTGCTGTCGGCGCAGATAGTAAATCACCATATGTTTATTGGCACCAACAAAGTTACTGACGGTTTTTTCCATAAAGTCCGCTGGCAATCTGTCTGCAGGTACCACCCCACGCCAGGCAATATTGCCGGTAAATACTGGTGCTCTATGACCCAATAGTTGATCGCGAATCACCGACTTTACACCGTCTGCCGCAACTAGACAGTCACCTTCAAACTGGCGACCATCCTCAGTCTGCACAGTCACCTTATCGCCCTGTTCAATATAGCTGGCCACTGTGGTGTTAAACGTCACTGCGGACGCTGCTCGGTCGTTAAAGGCGTTAGCAAGTATTTGATGCAGATCGGCGCGGTGCACATGCAGGTAAGGGGCTCCGTGGCGCTGAGCATAGTCTTGACCAAATGTTAGGCTGTGAAGTACTGCGCCGGTTTTATGCTCACGGAAATCTGCCCGCAATGGATCCACCGCAATAGCCTCTATCTCGGCTTTTAACCCCAAATAATCCAGCACTCGAAGCGCATTTGCGCCGCATTGAATACCGGCACCCACTTCGGTAAATTCGGGTGCCTGCTCAAGTAGCTGCACCTGATGACCTGATTTTTGCAGGCACAGGGCAGCGGTAAGACCTCCGATTCCAGCGCCTGCAATAAGAATATTCATCTATACAAATAGACCATTAAGAAAGTGCTCCATCGACCCTTAGTGTCGTTATTTCCTGCTCTGAGAACCCCCATTGTGCCAGCACTTCATGGGTATCAGCACCCTCGGATGATGGCGACGACGGCGTGGCACAGTCTGAACGGGCAAACCTGGGTGCCGGTGCTGGCTGGGTTAGGCCATCAATATCAATATAGGTATTGCGTGCGGCATTGTGCGGATGGGCTGGTGCTTCACGGTAATTGAGTACAGGCGCAAAACAAAGATCCGTACCCTCCATAAGCTCGCACCATTGCGCCTGGGATTTGGTTTTAAATACCTCAATCAAACGCTCTTTCATCTGCGGCCATTGGCTCTTATCGTAGGGATTGGCAAAGGCTTCGGGATCCACACCCGTTTTCTCAACCAGCAGCGCATAGAACTGTGGCTCAATGGAACCTATAGATACAAAGCGCCCATCGCTGGTTTCGTAAGTATCGTAAAAAGGGGCAGGACCATCGAGCGTATTACTGCCCCGTTCTGGTACCCAGGAACCCAGCTTGTCCAAACTGTGAAAGATCGACATTAGGCTCGCAGAGCCATCGGTAATGGCTGCATCGATAACATCACCTTTACCTGAGCGCTGGGCTTCATAGAGTGCAGCCAACATACCCATAACCAGATACATGCTGCCGCCGGCATAATCGCCGACTAGATTGAGTGGCACTGTAGGTTTATCCGGGTTGCCAATAGCGGCGAGAGATCCAGTGAGTGAAATATAGTTAATATCATGGCCGGCGGTTTTGGCCAGCGGCCCAGTTTGACCCCAGCCGGTGATGCGACCGTAGACTAGGCGCGGATTGCGCGCATGGCACTGCTCGGGACCAAATCCAAGGCGCTCGGCAACACCGGGACGGAAGCCTTCAAATAACATATCAGCGGTCTCTACCAGACGCAGCAATGTTTCGGCGCCGGCCGCGGTTTTAAGATTGAGGGCAATGGATTTTTTGCCTCTGGAATTACAGTCCATAGCCGCTGGCAGGGCAACCGTGCCGCTACCTTTTGAGGAGCGTTCAACCACAATCACTTCAGCGCCCATATCTGCCAGCAACATTCCGGCAAAGGGTCCGGGGCCAATACCTTTAATCTCTATTACCTTTACACCAGCCAATGGACCCATAGGTTTTATCCTTTAATTTTTTAATTATTGCTCTAATAATTGTCGTAAATCTTCAACGCTATCAATATCCAGTGCGGCTTCGGGCAGCATAATTTCAACCGCTGCGACTGGCGGATTATGTAATATCGCTTTGGCGCCATTATCACCTGTCAGTGCCTGCAACTGGCTAAAAACACTGCGTGGAAAAATTGCCGGCACGCCCCTTGAACCAGAGTAGTTAGCACAGACAATATTATCACCGGTAAACGCCAGCGCCATTACCCCGATGTGCTCTGTGCCTACCTGCACCTGATCCGCTAACAGAACCAATACTGCCTCAGCCTTGCTAACAATATGTTTAACCCCACAGGCGATTGAGCTCCCCAAACCCTGCTGCCAATCATGATTAATAATAATCTGCGCCCCTGAAACCTCTGCTTCAATCTGCTGATAATTGGCACCCAATACCGCTGAAATGCTGTGAGGAGACAATGCACCGGCACTGTCTATACAGCGTTGTAATAATGTCTGCCCCTGAAACATAGCCAGCTGCTTAGGCGAGCCAAATCGCGTTGAGGCTCCTGCGGCCATAATGAGTACGGCAATATTACTGGTCATAGAAATCGGCGATTGTCGGCAAAACCCGTCAGTGCACCACTGAGAGATTCGCCATTGGCATGCTGCAGTACCCCGTGACATTCGGCGAGTATAGACAGGGCGATACCCTCGGGCAGTTCTGCACCCAGATCTAATCCGGCTGGGCCTGCGATAGGAATACGTAAATCAGTGGCGTCGAGTTGCGCTAATTCCAGCACCTGCTGCTGTCTTGCCAATGGCCCCAGCAGTGCTAAATAGGCCACTTGAGAAGTCTGTAACGCTTTGATGGCCAGCGCATCCATCTGCAGGTTATGGCACATCACCACCGCCGCGTCCCATTGCTGAAACCCAGGCTGGTCAATCATATCCTCGATCGGGCAATCTAAGATTGTATCGGCTGCCATGAAATATTCTCGGCGTGCATTGGCCGGCCTTGAGTCCCAGAGGGTCACTGCCCAGCCTAAGCCCTTGGCCATGCTGACCAGGGGTCGTGCATCCACACCACCGCCGAGCACCAAAATATGTGGCTGCGGTTTGATATTAGTGACTAGCCAGCACTGGTTATCCCGCTGCACTAGCCGCGGCTGATCGCTGTAGCCAGAGGTATGCCAATGACTTTGGACGCAGCTATTTTCATCGACCAGCTGCCAGTACTGTCCCTGGCCATGGTTTGCAAGATGATCGCGAATTTCACCTAGATTAAGATAATTTTGTGCCGCCTGAACCGGCTGCAAGAGAATATACACCGTACCGCCACAACCAATACCCAGCTGAAAGGAAATATCATCTTCGTCGCTGCCGTCATAACAGACGGTTAGGGGTTGCTGGCTACGCATAACCTTTGCAGCCTGACGTTGAATATCGGCTTCGAGGCAGCCGCCACTGAGCAGACCATACTGCTGACCTAAGTCATTGAACAGCATCATTGCGCCAGATTTACGGTAAGAGGGGCCTTGGGTCTTGTAGACGGTAGCCAGTACCCACAGCTGAGAATCTCGCTGCGGGTACCAGATATCCAGAAGTTGCTTGAGATTATTAGCCATCTCAGCATTTTACTGATTTACAACATTTTAGCTATCGGTTGAGGTCTCTTGAGAACCATTCAGCGCGTACCAACCAATGTAGATATAGCACAACATTGGCACAATAAAGCTAAGTTGAATACCAATGCTATCAGCGGCGACACCCTGCACTAGAGGAATAAGCGCACCACCAACAATCGCCTGACAAACCAGACCAGAACCTTTACTTGTCATTGAACCCAGACCTTTAACCGCCAGGGTAAAGATGGTCGGGAACATAATAGAGTTAAAGAAGCCAACGGCCAGAATAGACCACATGGCAATATCACCAGTGCTGTTCATGCTGACGATAATCATGATAATCGCAATCAGCGCATTAACCGCTAGATACTTAGTAGCGGCAATGTAGTTCATCAAAGCTGCACCCACTAGACGTCCAATCATAGCCGCGCCCCAGTAGTAAGCAACCATCTCACCAGCATCTGCTGTACTCATACCCGCAATAGAGGGGTCAGAGAAATAGTTAACTAGGAAGCTACCAATAGACACTTCACCACCAACATAGAGGAAGATTGCCAAGGCACCCAGTACCAGTGAGCGATGCTCCCAGATATTGCCGTCAGACTCTTCACCTGTCGCCTCAACATGTGCCAGCACAGGCAATTTAATAAATCTAAACACCAGTGCTGCAGCAACCAGCAAACCAGCGATCATTAGATAGGGCCCCTGGACCGCAGACGCATCGGCGGCAACTGCGCCCAAAATCAGCGCAGCGCCAATAATAGGACCAACGGTAGTACCTAGAGAATTAGCTGCCTGAGCCAGGTTTAAGCGGCTAGCGGCTGTGGTTTCTGGCCCCAGCGCGGCAACGTATGGATTGGCAGCAACCTGCAAGATGGTAATACCACTGGCCAGTACAAAAAAGGCAAACAGAAACAGGGAATACATATGTAGGCTAGCGGAGGGATAGAAGAGGATACAACCTGCAGCAGTGGTCAGTAGACCCATAACAATGCCCTGCTGATAGCCAACTTTATCGATCAACTTGCCCGCAAATGGCGAGACAACAAAGTAAGCGCCAAAGAAGCAGAACTGCACCAACATCGCTTGGGTGTAGTTAAGGTCAAAAGACTCTTTTAAAAATGGAATTAAAATATCGTTGAGAACGGTAATAAAGCCCCAGAAGAAAAACAGACAGGTCATTGCAATAAATGCAAATTTCTGCGTGCCCTGTTGCTGGCCTTCGGCCGCCGTTGCTGTTGAGTTTCCTGCAGTTGGACCCGCCATGAGTACCCCCAATTATAGTGTGGATTTATAGTGTTTTTATTGGCTATCAAGGGTAAGTTGGCTGGGATTGCCATGCAAGGCGTGTTTGCTGCAGATTCGCTTTTTAGTCGCAATATAGCGCTGTTTTATCGTCTTTAAGTGCCTGAGGCCCTATTTGGACTGGGCAGACAGCATGGCTCGCATTACCTGCTTGAGGCCATCGTGGTTGGCGCGCATCTCGTCAAGATTATCTGGGTCACTCATCCAGTGGTAAACAATGCCACTAACCGAGGCGGTAAAGTGATCTGCAATCAGTGCCTTATCAATGGTCGGCGCTAACAGATTCCGTTCAATACCCTGCTCTATCCAGTTG
>CAJXVK010000066.1 GCA_913060735.1 uncultured Cellvibrionales bacterium | reverse complement strand
GAAGGCACCAGGCTCGCCGTTCCCACTTTATTAATTAAGATCTGAGGTGTTTCAGCGACTGGCTGCTCTCCATTGGGCCAAAAATTCTTGGCCATCTCTAATTCATCTGTCTTGCTAAAGTCTGCAATCGCCCCCCTAGTCTAATAATGCTGTCTTCATTCGCGCCAGAGTAGCGACCTGTTCGGCAGAATCGGCTAGGTTAGTAATTTCATGGGGGTCGGAGCCTATATTGTAAAGCTCTTCTGCTGGGCGTGACTCGGTGGCGTTTGGGCAGGTATCATGAAATGGTATAAACAGTTGTTGATTGAGTAATTGCTTAGCCGGCAGGGCGCTGTTGGGCCCAAAATAATCACACGACTAATAAATGAGCCTTACACGTAGGCACTATATAAAGGGTTTTAAATTACATATAAAAAGACCGTGGCCCCAGACCGCGGTCTTTTTTGGTTTAACTACTAATATTTTCCTTAGAAGTTTATAAGAGCTGTGATTTCAACAGTTCGTTGTGGATCAACCAGCTTGAAATAAGAGTCATTGAATTCCTGTATGGCGATCTCTAACAGATGCTTTACATTACAGTTACAAACTTTGTAAGTTAAGAATCGATAACATACTGATAAATACGGCAAACATTAATTAATAAGGTGAGTACTATACATAGTCAGCGGTTTCACTGGAGGCAGTAGTGAACATGGGTACGACCACATGACCTTCGGCACAGGCGCCTAGATCGGCAAAATACCAATGGGCGCAGTTGCGTGACAGCAATCCGATGCGATGGCCAGTGGTTTCAAATCGAGATTCGAGCCAGCAAGCAATAGCATTGATTTCAGTGTGAGCCTGACTCCAACTCCAGTCAGTAGTTGTATCCCCGTATCGCTCGCGCAGCCATGCTCGATCGGGATACTGACTGTTCCATTAGTTAAGGTAATCTGTGTAGGTAGAAAACATGGTAGATACTCAGTTATATTATTAATGTTTGAACACTGATTGTATTGATTAGCACCTAACCCTCGAGTTTTAGGGGTAGGCTACGTAGGCGGGTTCCGGTTGCTGCGAATATAGCATTGCCAACGGCCGCTGCAATAGGGGGTAAACCCGGCTCGCCAACACCTGTAGGTGCCTCATCGCTGTCGATGATAACTACGTCTATTTCAGGGGATTCATTGATGCGCAGGAGCGGATAATCATGGAAGTTACTTTGCTGGATGACGCCATTTTTCAATGTAATTTCGCCATACAACGCGGCACTTAATCCATCAATAATGCCACTTTCCATTTGCGCTTTTACAATGTCTGGATTAATAGCTAGGCCACAGTCAATTGCGCATACAACTTTATGCACAAAAAGCTGATTGTCGACAACTGATACTTCGGCAACCTGTGCGACAAATGAACTGAAGGACTCGTGGACTGCCACGCCCTGATAATGGCCTTTGGGTAAGGGTTTATTCCAGGCTGATTTTTTAGCAACCACTTTTAATACGTTAGCCAATTTAGGGTTGTTTTTTAAATGCTTAAGGCGAAACTCAACGCCGTCTTGATTTTGAAGGGCCGCGATTTCGTCCATCATGCTTTCTTTAAAGAACCCACTATAAGAATGGCCAACACTGCGCCAAGCGCCAACAGGCAGGCCAGGATCTGCGGTGACATGATCAGAGGATTTATTGGGCGCGTCATAGTCTTCATATAGCCCTTCAACGCTTGTGTGATCCACAAGCAGGCTGTCATAAAGACTGTAGCCGGCTTTACTCATCCAATCCACAAAGGCGTTGGGTAGTATGCTGGGCATGATACCGTCCACTAAATTATCTATAACATAGGGCATCAGTTGGGGCCCAGCACGCTTCACTGTCCAGCTGTCAATTAGGCCTGCTTTGTTTAGACCTACTGTAAACCTTGCCATTGACGCTGGACGATAATAATCGTTTTGCATATCATCTTCTCGACTCCAGCATAATTGAATCGGCAGGTTAGATACCTTTGCAATTGCTGCAGCTTCCGCCACAAAATCAGATTCGCTACGTCGGCCGAAACCACCCCCTAAAAAGGTACTGTGGATAATGATATTTTCTGCTGGTACATCGGCATAGTAAGCTGCTAAATTTTTGGCAAGCTCGGGTGATTGGCAGCCGACCCACAATTCTAATCTGTTGTCGGTTAATTTAGCCGTACAGTTCATGGGTTCCATGGTGGCGTGCGCCAAGTATGGTGCCCAGTATTCAGCTGAAATGACTGCATGTGCATTTTGTAATGCACTTAGCCCCTCACCTTTTTCAAATACATTGGTAGCATTATCGTTATCTAAGGCTGTTTTAAATAAGCCCTTGCCGTTGTCAGTTGCTGTTGAATCAGAACTGAATTTTGAAAGAGTCTTTGGCAGGTTCCATTGTATTTTGAGTTTAGGGAGAGCATTTTTTGCTTGGTAAAAATGATCTGCGATCACTGCCACGCCATTATGAATTTTAACAATAGACTTCACGCCCGGCATTACTTTGGCGTCCGCATCATCAAATGATTTTACCGTGCCACCCATAACAGGGCATCGTTTTAATGCCGCCCCACACAATCCTTCAAAGTCAACATCAATACCAAACTGTGCTGTACCTGTCGCCTTGGCGACTCCATCAAGTTTTGGATTATCTTTTCCGATATATTTAAATTTGCGTTTATCCGTAAGAGGTGCGTCTTCAGGAAAAGGGAGTGTATTGGCATAATCTACGAATTCGCCATAATCAACCGCTTTACCATCAATTATAATTTTACCGTTATCGGTTTGTATATCAGCTAGATTAAGATTTAGCTGTTGCGCAGCCGCTTGTCGAATAACTAAGCGAGCATTGGCCGCGAGGTGACGTAAGGGTAAAAAATGCGTGCGTATGCTATTGCTACCACCCGTGACCTGAAATTCGAATTCAAGGTTTTTAAAGTCCTCGTGTAGACCAGCATTAATGACGTTAATGTGCCTGGGGTGAAGGTCTAATTCCTCTGCCACAATGGTAGTTAGGCCCGTATAGATGCCCTGCCCCATTTCAGATCGAGGGAGGTAGAAGTTAACTACGTTGTCGCTGGTAATCTGCAGTAGAGCATTAGGCTGTAACGCTGATTCGCTTGCATTGGGCAGTGAAATGTTGGCACAGGCGGTTAATGGCAGTCCAACCACCAAACCGCCTCCGGCCAATGACATGTTTTTAAGAAAGCTGCGGCGTGAGGTATTGACACCTTCAGGTTTTAAAGCGATATCTGTAGAGCGGGAAGTTGTCATCATTAAGCCTCTTGCTGTATCGAATTAGGGTCAAAATAAGCGACGATCTGTAACTGGCCGTTGTCCTTCCTCAAGTTTTTTGCAGCCTGTTTAATGGCTTTCTTGATATTGGGATAAGTACCGCAGCGGCAAATATTTCCACTCATAGCCTCGTCGATATCATTGTCGCTAGGGTTGCTATTTTTACTCAATAAAGCGGTGGCACTTACTAACTGGCCGCTTTGGCAATAGCCACATTGCGCTACGCTGGCTTCAACCCATGCCGATTGAAGTGTCGATAACATGTCAGGATTACCAATGCCTTCAATAGTGGTGACTTTTCGTCCTTGAATGGCGGCTAGTGGTAATACACATGTGCGGGTAGATTCGCCATCAACCAACATACTACAGGCCCCGCATAGGCCCATGCCACAGCCAAACTTAGAGCCCTTAAGTTTGAGGTGATCTCTAACCACCCATAAAAGGGGAGTGTCGGGTGCTGCGCTCACCTCTGTTGTTTTACCGTTTAATTCAAAGCTAATCATATTGATCCCTTGGAGCTGACTTTAACTGTTCTCGACTTGTGGTTCTCTACTGTGTTAACGTAACACATGTCATGCGACATGTAATGCAAAAAAGGCAAAATAAATGCAGAGCAATAATAAACCAACAATAAGGGCTGGTAAAAGATGACTTCTAAAATAACGCGAAGGGATTTTCTTAATGGTGTCGCTATTGGTGCCGGTGCAAGCCTTTTGATGCCGGGACAACTTATCGC
The DNA here is from genome assembly GCA_913060735.1 of uncultured Cellvibrionales bacterium. Taxonomy (GTDB): domain Bacteria; phylum Pseudomonadota; class Gammaproteobacteria; order Pseudomonadales; family Porticoccaceae; genus HTCC2207. The sequence goes on along the minus strand of CAJXVK010000066.1, from coordinate 8,288 downwards.
GCAACCTGCTGGATCGATAGCCGCTAAAAAATCTCCCGGTGATTATTATCCGCCGACTCTGACCGGTATGCGCGGAAGTCATGAGGGATCCTATGAGGTTGCTCATGCGCTAGCTTGGAATGGGCAAAAACCGTCCAGTTATGAAGAATTAGATGAGCACTATGACCTAATAGTTGTAGGCGCAGGACAGAGCGGTCTGGCCGCTGCCTGGTATTACCGAAAGAAAATGGGCCCTACTGCAAAGATACTATTGTTGGACAACCACGATGACTTTGGAGGGCATGCAAAGCGCAATGAATTTCACCAAGACGGAAACATGGTGCTTGGTTTGGGTGGGGCTCAAAATATCGAGACCATGTCATCATACAGCGCAATGGGTATTGAGTTACTAGAGGATATTGGTATTGACGAGCAGGCTCTAGCCGCAATGGCAGTCAATACCCCTGATGATTATATGCTTGGTGGCAAAATTCGCGCCAACAATGGTATGACCATTCCTACTCTTGAGGGCCATAAAACCCTAAGTGGTAATTGGTTAGGGTTTTTCCATGGGGGTCAAGGATATGAGGCGGCAGTTAAAGAGCTGCCAATATCTGAGGAAGAGCAAAATAAGTTGATTGCCTTTTTCGGTGGTGATCGAGACTTCTTAGATGATTTGTCTCTGTTGGAGCAATATAGATATGTTAAGTCAGTCAGTTACAACCAATTTTTGATCGAGCGCGTTGGCTTAGCTGAAGAAACCTTGCCCATACTGGGGGCTGTTCCCAGTGTTTTGTTGGGCCCGGCGGGGTGGAGCCTTACAGTCCTGGAAGCACTGAGCACTGGTTGTCCCGGTCTTAAATCTATGGGCTGGTTGACCAATCGTCTCAGCGATCTGGTTGGAGCTTTTGTTTTAGGGGACGCCCCTGTGGCCTATATGTTTCCTGATGGCAATGCGTCGGTTGCCCGATTATTGGTCCATAAGTTAATTCCTGATGTTGCACCGGCTATGAAGGGCTTTGAGGATGTTGCCATTTCAAACTTTAACTACGCAGCTTTGGACCTTGACAGTAATCCGACTCGCTTGCGGCTCAATAGCACGGTGGTGGGGGTAAAAGAGACAGATCTCAACCATGTAAAGGTGGATTATGTGCTTAGGGGTAAGGCTTTTAGCCTCAGTGCAGATCACTGTGTTCTCGCATGTTACAACGGACTTATTCCACATCTTTGCCCGGAGATGAGCAAGGAGCAAAGAGATGGTTTGAGCTACGGCGTCAAGGTTCCCTTTGTCTATGCCAATGTGCTGCTAAAAAATGGTCGAGCCTTTGCTGGACTTGATACGACTTTTACCCAGTGCCCCTATGACCCGTTTAAATGGGTTAGTTCCGCTCCCACCATGACCTCGGGGGGCTACCAGCCACCTCAGAGTCCCGATGAGCCGATGGCAGTATTTATGATGGCTTCACCCACACCAGCGGATATTAAAGACATGCCTGCACGTGACCTGTTCAGAGTAGGTCGCCACAAGATATATAACACGGCATTTAAAGACTATGAGAAGCAGGTTCGTGACCAGCTACAGGCAATGCTGGGTCAGCATGGCTTTAATCATGAGACTGATATTGCGGCAATTACGGTTAATCGAATTCCCCATGGTTACGCCTATTCTTATATGGGGCTTGATGATCCCGATTGGGATGACGGGCAGGCACCCCATGAGATTGGTCGGGCACAATTTGGACGCATCTCTATTGCGAATTCTGATTCAGAGGCTGCGCCCTTAATGCAGGCAGCTTTTGATGCAGCCTGGCGAGCAGTAGAAGAACAAACGGTTCAACCATCTTGAGCCTGTGTTTAAAAACACTAACAAAACCTATTAATGGAGTAACAAATGAAAAAGTTCTATTTATTGGCAGCCTTGGTTCTGGCTGCGACGCAAATATCGGCGCAACCTGTGATTGATGTTTTACCCCTAGATAAAAATGCTTTTAGGGTGACCGAGCTGGAGTCTATTCCGCCTTGGCCAAAAGGAGTAGTCCTATCAGGAGCCAATGAGCACTGGCAAAAAGTGGTGCATAAAGGTGATTTTGTGGTCGCACTTTATGAGTCCGAGGCCGCTCTGATAGATGTGAGCTATCCGTTTGCCTATGATGAGTTTGTGACGGTCTTGGAAGGCAAGGTTATTCTTACTTCTCTATCTGGTGAAAAGCAGACTTATGGTGTGGGAGATAGCTTTCTTGTGCCAAAAGGTTGGCAGGGTACCTGGGATATGCCAGTTAAGTTCCGTGAGATGATTATTATTGAAACTAAAGCTTGGGTGGCGGGCGAAGAGTAATTATTGATGAAAGATAAAATAACCAGACGAGATTTTTTAAATGGTGCCGCCTTATCTGTGGCGGCCACCGCCCTTGCGCCTTACAGTTCTTTTGCATTCAGCACCACAGCTAAGGGCAAAGAGTATTATCCACCGCTGCTGACAGGCATGCGCGGAAGTCATAAAGGGTCCTTTGAAGTAGCTCACGCACTGGTTATGGGGGGGCAGAGACCTGAACAGTATGAGCCAGTAGATGAACTTTATGATCTGGTGATTGTGGGCGGCGGTATAAGCGGTCTGTCTGCGGCTTATCTCTACAAGCAGCAAATGGGACCCGATGTAAAGATTCTAGTGCTGGATAACCATGATGATTTCGGTGGCCATGCAAAGCGCAATGAATTTGAGTCTTCGGGCAAAATGTTGCTGGGTCCTGGCGGTAGTCTCAACCTCGAGCAGTCTGCTTTTAGTGCCGGCGCCTATCAGGTTCTTGAAGATATTGGTGTTGACTTTAAAGCACTGCAAGATGCAGGCCCACATGACTATCCGCTGTCAAATGCAGCTGCGCCCTATGGTATCTATTTGAATAAAAATCTGTATGGCAAAGATACTATTATCTCAGGTGATTGGGGGTCCACATGGGCGGGTGCTGGTGACTATAAAGCGATGATTAAGTCACTGGATTTATCAAAAACTGATACTAGCCGTCTGATTGCTCTGGTCAGTGGTGAGAAAGACTATTTGCCGGATATTCCCCTGTCCGATAAAGAAACCTACATGCGCAGCACTTCATATGCCAGCTTTCTCAATGAACGAGTTGGCCTCTCCAAGCAGGGCGCCAAATTAACAGAACCCTGGGTTCGAGCTATATGGGGCGTAGGTATTAACAGTGCATCAATTATGGAAGCAATCGAGTTGGGAGCACCTGGGGCCAACGCCATGGGCTTCCCAGAATCAGATGGGGAGTCTGATGTGCCAGAGGACCCCAACGCGTACCGCTCACCTATTTTCCCCGATGGTAATGCCTCTGTGGCAAGACTATTTGTGAATAAACTTATCCCTCAGGTGGCGGGCGCCGATTCAATGGAGGAGCTGGTTGCTAGTCGTTTTGATTATTCCCAATTGGATTTGCAAGATGCTCCAGTGCGCATTCGTTTAAATAGCACGGTGGTTAATGTTGCCAATAGGGGCTCAGACCTGGTCGATATTTCCTATGTGTCTGGCGATCGCGCCTTTAGGGTGCAGGGAAGGCATTGCATCCTTGCCGGATACAACGGCATGATTCCACATCTCTGCCCAGACCTACCTAAGACACAAAAAGAAAACTTAGCCTATGGTTCTAAGGTTCCTTTTATCTGTGCCAATATAGTACTTAAAACCAGTGCGCCGGTGCGCAAAAGTGGCTCATCTCTCTATGTCTGTGCTGATACCTTTTTTGAGTTGGTCACCCACGCGCCGCCCGTGAATTTGGGGGCTTACCAGGTTTCAACCAAACCGAACGACCCCATGGTGATGTATATGCTGCATATGCCTGCACCAGAGGGCGATGGTAAACAGTCTGGGCGCGATCTCTGTCGGCTTGGCAGGCACAACATAATGGCCACCTCATTTGCTGACTATGAGCGAGAAATTCGATACCAGCTTACCGGTATGTTTGGTGAGGCTGGTTTTGATGCTGATCGGGATATTGAGGCCATTACCATTAATCGATGGTCCCATGGCTATGCTTATGAATATATGGATCTTCATGATCCGCGCTGGGAGCCGGGACAGGCGCCCCATGAGCTTGGACGGCAGCCCTTCGGCCGAATCAGCATAGCCAATTCTGACTCCGAGGCCTATGCCTATGTGCAGTCGGCGATTGATGCGTCGATTCGTGCTGTGGGGGAGGTCGTCAGTTGACCCTGCTACGACACAGGGTTTTGAATGGTTGGCCGCTTTTTTATCTGATTGCGCTGTTGACCCTTGGCGGTATGGTTGCCGGGATGCTGATCATAGGTATCTCCTCGCCTGAGGCCACGGTCAAGTTGATACGTCTATCTGTGCAGTTTGCCTCTCCCTGGATATATATCGCCTTTGTCACATCTGCCCTAACAACGCTTTTTCCCAATGCTTTTTCAAAGTGGTTATTGCGAAACCGTCGTTATACGGGCCTGTCCTTTGCAGCTGGATTCGGCTGGCAGGCAGTCTTTATCGCAGTGTTGCTAACGTTATATCCAGCCCATTACTGGGATGACCTGCATAAGGCGAGCGAACTTTTGGGGCGCAGTCTCAGCTATATCTTTTTGTTGGCGTTGATCGTTACTTCATTTCTCCCGGTGCGTCGAAAGATGAGCCGCGCCCAATGGCATTGGCTACATCTGATCGGTATCTGGTACTTCTGGGCGGCGATCTGGGTGAGTTATGCCGAGCAGGCCCTAAGTCAAAATGCAAAGACAATCGATGTTGTCTTTGCTCTTCTCGGTTTGCTGGTACTTATTTTGCGCCTCGCTGCCAATATTAAGTCGCGCGGTATAATAGCTGCCCGCAAATCAACTTAGCAAACACAGCTTTAACAAAAATCCTAGATAACCCTATCTCGGAAGACTCTGGCTATCCTTTTCTGTAAACTCGCTAAACGGAAGGCAAATTACCGGATTCTATGATCTATGAGTGAGCGCAAACAACAGATTTTACAGGCAGCAATCGATATTATTATTGATGAGGGCTATGGCAGCCTGAGCATGCGAGCCTTAGCTCGAGCTAGTGGTATTAAGCTAGGTGCTTTGCAATATCACTTTCGAACTAGGGATGATATGTTGCGGGCATTGGTGGCCTATATCGCTGACATATACCATCATAATTTTATTTCCATGAAGATTAATGAGCCGCTCAGTATTAAGGCAGTCATGAAGTTCGCGGCGGCAGAACCGGGAGATGGACGGCTACGATCGGATAAACTGTGGCCACAACTTTGGGCAATGGGTCAGGTGCAGCCCTTAGTGGCCGATCTCGTTGACGATATATACGCTGAATATTGTGAGATTCTGGAGGATTTACTCCGCGAGGCTGGAAGTAAGCGCCCTCGCGTTGAAGCAGTTAGTCTAATGTCTTTCGTAGAGGGATCAACCATTTTTACGGCCTCAGGAAAACGTTGGGAAAATGATGAACCCGAGATTCGATCGGTAGTCTATGATCTTGTCGATCGACTCTATGGTGGTGACACCTAACACCGCTGTTCTACTTCTCTGCCTTTGACACGGAGTCATCCGATGTTGGAAAGTGCCAATCATAAATCAACCTTGTTATGCCGGCTGAAGCGCTGATATTAAATGCGGCCAGCAATTCAGACAGTCTGTCAAAGTTGTGTGGGCAATTTCAGGTTTGAACAATTGAACATGTCAACTGACAGTGTTATTGTTTTTAGATGGACTCACCTGATAAACAACCAAATTTTTTACGCGTGCTTGGTCGGCGAGATGCTTTGGCTTTAGCCTTTGGCGCGATGATCGGCTGGAGCTGGGTCGTGCTGTCTGGTATTTGGATTGAATCAGCCGGCGCCATTGGAGCTATTACTGCTTTTCTTATTGGCGGCGGTATTATGCTAGTCATTGGTCTTACCTATGCTGAGCTTGCTTCTGCATTACCCTTTGCCGGAGGAGAACATGTCTATAGTCATCGCGCTATGGGAGCAGGCTGCTCCTTTATCTGTACCTGGGCAGTTATTCTCGGTTATGTTTCTGTGGTTACATTTGAGGCAGTAGCCTTGCCTACAGTTCTCGATGCTCTAGTACCAGGGCTGGATAAAATCTTTCTCTGGCAGATCGCGGGATGGGATGTTTACCTTAGTTGGGTTTTAGTAGGTGTTGCAGGCGCGGTTACAATGACCATATTAAACATACGTGGTGTCCGCATGGCTGCCGTTGTTCAATCAGCAGTAGTTATTATTATCCTTTTAGTTGGCGGTTTGTTTGTATCAGGATCTCTGGCCAATGGCGATACTGCCAACATGGAACCACTTTTTGTTGATGGCTTATCGGGCATTACATTGGTATTGGTTATGGTTCCTTTTATGTTCGTCGGCTTCGATACTATTCCTCAGGCGGCAGAAGAAATTGATTTACCTTATAGGGAAATAGGGTCGATTTTGATGTTATCAGTTGCAATGGCTGTTGCTTGGTATGTGCTAATGGTTCTAGGTGTAAGCTTGGTACTCAATAAAGAGGCATTTGCAACTTCAGAGATTATAGTAGCGGAAGCCAATTCCGTGGTGTTTGGCGAAGCTGGCCGCTTGGCCATGTTAGGCGCAGGTCTCGCAGGTATACTGACTAGTTGGAATGCATTTATTATCGGGGGTAGCAGGGCGATCTATGCTTTGGCACGTGCAAACCTATTACCTGCAGCTCTTGGCAAGTTACATCCAAAATATCGCACTCCTTACAATGCGATCTTACTGATAGGTGCCCTGTCAATCATTGGGCCTTTTTTCGGTCGACCGGTACTGGTTTGGTTGGTAAATGCAGGAGGTCTAGGTATTGTCGTTGCCTATGCCATGGTTGCGCTGTCTTTCCTGATTTTGCGCTACAAAGAGCCAGATTTAGAGCGACCTTATAAAGTACCGTTTGGGTACTTTATAGGAACACTCGCCTTGATACTCTCTATGGGTTTAGCTTTTCTCTATATGCCTGGCAGCCCGTCAGCGCTGCTTTGGCCACAGGAATGGATCATTATTATTGGATGGTCATTGCTAGGGGCTCTGCTCTTTTTAGTCACTCGTAAAAAATTACCAGCGCGATAGCGTTCCATGGCGCTTCGATTTTTTGTTGGGCTAAAGTAGTGTTTTCAGCGCGATAGCTTTAGAACAACCCACTCGCAAAACAGCAAATGGGCATCAGCAAGATTTAATGAAGGCTCAAAAAGTTATGCGTCCATCAGGAGTACCGGCTTGATAACTTTTCCAGATTCAACGTCCTCAACCGCCTGGTTGATGTCGGCAAACGAATAGGTGCTGATCAATTTATCGAAAGGGAATCGACCCTGCTTATACAGGTCAATCAGCCGCGGTATAAAAACTTGAGGCACGCTGTCGCCCTCAATAATACCGCGTACCGAGCGCCCGAAAAGTACTGCGTTCATATCTAAACTGAATTCAGTACCGGCCGGCGACACACCCATCACACCACAAATACCGGTCAGTGTTAAGCAGTCTACAGCCTGACGCGCAACCTGGGGTATACCCGTACATTCGAGAGAGAAATGGGTACCTGAACCAGTTATTTCATGAATTTTGGCGACTACATCGTTATCACTGGCATTGATTGTATGTGTTGCACCCAGTTCAGTTGCTGTAGCCAACCGATCATCCTTCAGATCGATCGCTATAATAGTGCCGCAACCTACGATATGAGCAGCCATCACAGCACTTAGACCAACCGTACCGGCGCCGAAAATCGCAATAGATGTGCCCGCCTGTGGTTTAAGGGCATTCATCACTGCCCCAGCGCCCGTCTGTATTCCACAGCCCAGTGGGCCGAGTAGCTCTAGGGGTAGACTGTGATCGACCTTAACCAGATTTGAAGCATGACAGAGGGCGTGGGAGGCAAAGGAACTCTGGGCAAAGAAATGCCCGTGCACGGTCTCACCATTCTCACTCAGGGCACTACTGCCGTCAGGCCGGGTGCCGTTAAAGTTGTGCTCATAGAGGCCATGACAATAACCAATTTTTCCCTGCAAACAGGGTTCGCAGCTACCACATGTTTTATATGAAACCGCAACATGATCACCTTTCTCAAAGCCGACGACCTGGCGGCCTACTTTCTCGATAATGCCACTACCCTCGTGACCAAAAACACAGGGCAAAGGCACCGGAAAATACTGATCGCGGCAAACAAGATCAGTGTGGCATATACCTACGCCAACGATCTTAACCAATACCTCATCGTCTTTAGGTTCAGCCAGATCCAATTCGGTTAAGTCAAAGGACCCTGATTGTTCGCGGATTACTGCAGCTTGAATCTTC
>CAJXVK010000065.1 GCA_913060735.1 uncultured Cellvibrionales bacterium | reverse complement strand
CCCCGACATCCTGCTCCCAAAGCAGGCGCGCTACCAGACTGCGCTAATCCCCGAATGTCTTACCATGCGGTCTCTTTCGAGAGCGCGCATGATACTGACCATGCCGGTTTCCGTCAATGTGAAATCATACTATCTGGCAAATTATCCGTCACTTTTTGGCAATCGTACCCGCTCGCGATTGAAAGCTACTACAGGGGCCTGAGTTTCGTCGTGTTGTCGGGCATGCAGATGGCCAGAATAGACGGCATTGGCGATAGTACCTGGCGCGTGACAGTCGCCCACAGTGGTCAGGCTGGTGATGCCGCTTTGCTGCCATATATCAGAGTTAATGGCCTGTTCAGCCGCCACTGTTTTATAGAGCTGTTCATGGGGTAATTTCTCGGTGACCATTACCAGTGCATCTGTATCAATAAGCTGTTTTTTATCCGTGTAGACACAGGAGAGAACACAGTGATCTGATTGAATACGAGCAAGGTTTTGCTGGGTGTAGATAGTCACTCCCAGCTCCAGTAATCGGGTCTGAATCCGATGCTGCTCCATGGTATAAACCGTCCAGGGTGACACCAATGCATCATTGGTCACAAAGTTAACCTGACAGCCAGCGGCCACCAGTTTCTCGGCAATAATACCGCCCATATAAAAATTATCATCATCAAATAATGTCACTTTGCCTGCAGGCATATTGCCGGCGAAGATATCATCTGGGGTAAATAAGGCGCTGCTATCCAAGCCTTCAATTGAAAATGGCGTTGAGCGACTAATGCCATCGCGGCGCCAATAGGCACCGGTAGCCAGATAGAGATGGGGTATACCAAAGCTTAGCAATTCTCGAGCACTGAGGGAGCTATCAAAATACAGTTCTACATTGGAGGCATTACGCAGCCAAAGCTCACGGTAATCTGCCACACGTTTCCAGGCAGCCAAACCCGGCAGGGCGGATTCCTGCAAAACCCTGCCACCAAGTTGAGTAGAGGCCTCAGCGAGAGTGACCTGATAACCCCGTTTACCCAATGACATGGCCAGCTCCAAACCAGCAGGCCCAGCACCTACGACCAGCACCGCATCATCAGTTTTTTTCGTGGGAATTATTTCTGGGTGCCAGCCTTTGCGCCACTCTTCGCCCATGGTTGGATTCTGCGTACAGCGTATTGGCGAGCTATTCATATCGCCCGTGACACAGATATTACAGCCAATACATTCGCGAATATCTTCAAAGCGGCCCTCACGAATCTTGTTGGGTAAAAAGGGGTCGGCAATTGAGGGCCTAGCCGCACCGATCATATCCAACACACCGCCTTTAATAAGAGACACCATTTTATCTGGGCTGGTATAGCGGCCAACACCCACAACTGGTTTTTTGGTGACCTGCTTAACAAAGGTCGTGAAGGGCTCTTGATAGCCTTCTTCTGCAAATCTGGAGGTCTGAGAGTCATTTGACCAGTCAGAGATATTGACGTCCCAGAGGTCGGGAATATCTGCCAGCATTTCGATGACTTCACGACCCTCATCACCACAGCGCAAGCCACCATCTGCGATTAATTCATCCACGGCAAAACGACAGGCCACAGCACTGCGATCGCCGACAGCCTCTTTGGTGTCCTGAAGTACCTCCTTTAAGAGTCGCACGCGATTCACCAGACTACCGCCATATTCATCGCTGCGCCGGTTATGACGTGGCGATAAAAAATGCTGCAGTAATGTCAGGTCGTGTCCAAGGTAGACATAGATAATATCGAACCCAGCGGTCTTGGCTCGCACTGCCGCTGTGCGATGCCATTGGCGAAAGTTGGCAATATCCTTTTTGTCCATGGCCCGCGCATAAAATGGCAGGTTGTCATAGCAAGCGGTATGGCTAGGGGCCAGTGGTACTTCACGAGAATACAGATTGCCAGTGGAAGAGCCACTATGGGCCAGTTCAACACCCGCCAGCGACCCATATTGATGCACTGCATCGGTCATTAGCTGTAGGCCGCCCATATCGCTATCGTCCCACAAGCGACCTTCGATATAGGGTGTCACGTCTGAGGTAGGATGTATCTCCATCATCTCTGTACAGACAACACCCCAGCCACCCTCAGCTTTAACACCACGCATCGCAGCCAGTGACTGTGGACGAAGGTGACCCATACCATTGCAATGGGGTACCTGATAGAAGCGATTGGGGGCGGTTACTGGACCTATTTGCAAGGGCTCGAATAGGCAGCCATATCTACTATTATCCATGGAGTCTTAATCTTATTATTATGCGGATTTTAGGGTGCCAGTGTCTGACACTTTGCGGCATATCTCAATAGCAAATAAGATGCTTTGCCGACACCTAAATACGCAGATCGATTAAAGACAGAAACCTCGGGGGAATGGTGCAAAATCAGGCTAGCGGTAAACAAGCAATGCAGTGCCCCCTATGTAGCGGTCATTCTGTTGCTGCCTATCACAGCGATAAGCGCCGGGACTATCTGCAATGTTCACTGTGCGAGCTAGTTTTTGTTCCCTTTCATCAGCAGCTTAGCCGGCAGGATGAAAAAGCCATTTATGATCAGCATCAAAACTCTGCGTATGATCAGGGCTATCGTGAGTTTTTAAGGCGCCTTACCAATCCATTATTAGATCAACTTAAAGAGGGCAGTCAAGGCCTGGATTTTGGTTGTGGCCCCGGGCCAACGCTGTCAGTGATGCTAGAGGAGCAGGGCCATACTATGGCGCTCTTCGATCTCTACTATGCCAATGATCCCGCTGTGCTAGATAGGCAGTATGACTTTATTACCAGTACCGAAGTGATCGAGCATCTTGCACAGCCTGGTGCAGAGTTACAGCGGCTGTGGAACCTTTTAGTGACCGGCGGCCATCTGGGGTTGATGACCAAACAGGTGAGAAACCGAGATGCCTTTGCCAACTGGCACTATAAAAATGATCTGACCCATATCAGCTTTTTTAGTGAGCAAACGTTTGTCTATCTGGGCCAGCAATGGGGTTCAACTCCTGAGTTTATTGGCGCCGATGTGATTATTTTCCGCAAATAGCCTGTCTTGCCTGCACAAACGCCTGTACCGAACGACTCACATCTTCGCCGGTGGTAACCCAGGAGCAAACGCTAATACGAATCACTTTTTTGCCCATCCATATAGAACCACCCACCCAGCATTCTCCCGACTGCTGAATTGCTTCAATAATAGACTGGGTAGTCTCATCATCTTCACTGGGGGCAATAATGACCTGATTAAACACCACCTCATTGATTACTTCGAAGTCAACCGCCCTAAGCTCATCGGCAAACTGCACAGCGCGCTCATGCAAGCCATAGACCAGCTCATCGACGCCATCACTACCGAGATATTTAAGCGCGGCCCAGAGCTCAACAGCGCGTGCACGACGGGACATCTCTGGGGTATAGAGCATGCCGTCACGGCTTTCACTAAAGTTTAAATAGGCGCCAGACGCCTGCAATGCCATCACTAGAGCGTCTTTATCGCAGCATAGTAATATGCCGCTGTCATAGGGTGTATTGAGCGTTTTATGACCATCTACCGACCATGAATGAGCTTTTTCCATGCCCTCAGTCAGATGACTGAGTCGCTTGGTGCCACCAGCCCATAAACCGAAGGCGCCATCAATATGCACCCAGGCATTAGCGTCATTAGCGTTGTCACAGATTTCATGCAATGGATCAAAGGCACCAGAATTTACATTGCCCGCCTGCAATAAAATAATACAGCTATCGTCGAGTGCCGGCATGGCGCTGGGCACAATGCGACCCTGGTCATCGCAGTCTACCCATTCAATATTATCGATGCCAAAGCCAAGTAGGGCGATGGCTTTAACTACTGCGCCATGGGTATGGCGACCTGCAATAATTCGGATAGGCGGCGCACCGTTATGGCCGCGCTTGTTAAAGTCCCAGTCATGGTTCTTGTAGATACGGTAACGTGCCGCAGCAAGGCCACAGAAGATAGCCGACGAGGTCCCACTAACAAAACCCGCCACCGTATTGTCCGGCAGGTTAAATAACTGGCGCAGCCACTGTTCACAGATGTCTTCTAATTTTGAGGTGATTGGCGACATGGCATGCAGCGCCGTGTTCTGATCCCAAAAATCGGTTAGCCATTTGGTCGCCAGAGTCACGGGAAGAATGCCACCATTAACAAAACCAAAGTAGCGGCCCCCAGTTTGAGCGACAGAAGCCGGGGAGCCGTGGCTATGCAGCTTTGTGAGTATTGATTCAGCATCACCTGAGTAAGCAGGCAGGGGCTCATCGAACTGACCAAGATCCGCAAGTGCCTGAGCAGAGGGAAAAACATTGCGCTCTAAAGCGCCATCGGCATAGTCAAACGCATGTCTCTGAGCCTGCTCAAAGAGCGTTTTAAGTTGCTGTTCACGATGCATTTTCTCGCGCAATGTCATAAATGGCTATCCAAATAATGGGTATGGCTACTTTTAGTCGCAGTAAATCATAGACTAGACCACTAACAAAGCTAGAATAGCGCCTTCTATTAAAATACTAATTATCAGATTATGGGAAAGCATCTTATGTTTGAAGGACAGACACTCAGCCTGACAAGACTAGACAATGATTTTGCAGAGATTAAATTCGACAGCCAAAGTGGCTCAGTTAATAAATTTAATGAAGAAACTCTGGGTGAACTTCGGCAAGCAGTAGATACGCTCAAGCAACAGAAAGATATTAGAGGGCTGCTGCTCTCTAGTGGCAAGTCAGTGTTTGTAGTGGGTGCAGATATCACTGAATTTAAAGCCATGTTCTCTTCGTCTAAAGAAGATTTTATTGCCGGCGCGCAGGTCGCCAATGCGTTGTTCTCTGAGATTGAAGATCTGCCATACCCCTCAGTGGCCGCTATTAATGGCTTTGCTCTGGGCGGTGGTTTTGAAATCTGTCTGGCCTGCGACCTGCGTGTTATCTCATCTAAAGCGGCGATTGGCCTGCCCGAAACTAGCTTGGGAATACTGCCCGGTTGGGGCGGTACAGTGCGCCTGCCAAGACTTGTTGGCTATACAGCTGCCGTCCATTGGATTACCTCTGGCGCGCAACAGAAGCCAGCAGCCGCTCAGGAGGCTGGTGCGGTCGATATGATTGTCGAGCCAGAACTATTGCGTGCGGAGTCACTAAAGGCGCTGCAGGAAATGGCCGATGGCAGCCGTAATTATCAGGCTCGTCGTCAGCAAAAATTGTCTCCACTGACACTGTCTGATGCCGAGCTTGAAGCGGCCTCATCCAATTACCGCGCAGCCGTGGTGGGTAGAGTAGGCAGCCACTACCCAGCACCTCTAATGGTGGTTGATCTAGTGACTAAGGCTGCTGGTCTAGGCCGTGATGAAGCCATTAGGTGTGAGAACGAAGCTTTCTATGAGATTTCCCAAACATCTCAGGCGCGGGCTATGGTGGGTCTGTTTTTAAATGATCAATATGTGGTTAAGCAGGCTAAGAATCGCGCTGTAGCCCACAAACCAGCGCCGATTAATACGGCTGGGGTTATTGGTGCCGGCATTATGGGTGGCGGTATTGCCTATCAAAATGCCATTAGAGGCTATGAGGTGGTGATGAAAGATATTGCCGATCCCGCCCTTGACCTTGGTATTCAAGAGGCCAGCAAACTGCTCGCCAAGTCGGTTAAACGCGGTAAGATCGATGAGAAAAAGGCCGAGAAAATTCTAGCTAAGATTCATCCGACGCTGGCCGATGGCGATATCGCCAAGTGCGATATGTTGGTGGAAGCCGTGGTTGAACTAGAAGCCGTTAAAAAGCAGGTATTGCCTGCCGTAGAATCTCAGTTGGCAGCCTCGGCGGTGATTACCTCTAATACCTCGACTATATCGATCACTCGGCTGGCAGAGTCATTAGAGCGTCCAGAAAACTTCTGTGGCATGCACTTTTTTAATCCAGTGCATGCGATGCCGCTGGTGGAAATTATCCGCGGTAAGAAAACCTCTGATGCCACAGTGGCAGCCGTGTGTGCCTATGCACTGGGTCTGGGCAAAAAGCCCATTGTGGTCAATGATTGCCCCGGTTTCCTGGTTAATCGCGTGTTATTTGCCATGTTATTTGGGCTTGAGATGATGCTCGCCGAAGGTGCTGACTTCCAGCAGGTCGACAAAGTAATGGAGAGCTGGGGATTGCCTATGGGGCCAGCCTATCTAATGGATGTTATCGGTATAGATACGATTAATCATTGCTATCCAGTCATGATTGATGGCCTGCCCGAACGCTTTAAAAAGACTGCAGATGTTTGGCCTACAGAGGCCATCTTTAACGCCGAGCGACTGGGTCAGAAAAATGGACTGGGCTACTACCGTTACGAGCTCAATGAAAAAGGTAAGCCAGGCAAAGCAGTAGATCCGGATGTGATTGCGATGTTGGCAAACCTCTACGGTGAAGCTAATGCGGTTGATGCAGATGAAATTGTTGATCGCCTGATGATCGCCATGGCCATGGAAATGATTCACTGCTTAGAAGAGGGTGTCGTTGCCTCGCCAGCAGAAGCCGATATGTCACTGATTTATGGTGTTGGCTTCCCGGCGTTCCGCGGAGGTATCTGTCGTTGGATGGATGAGATTGGTCTGCAGGAAGTCTGTGAGCGCGCCGATAAGTATACGTCTATCAGTGAACTGTATCGTCCCACCGAGAAGCTGCGCGCAATGGCTGCCAATGGTGAGACACTTTATTGATTAGTAGTCTAGTTCGAAAATGTTTAGGGGCGCTCAGGTGTCCCTTGCATAAAGGGCCCGTCCACACAGATACGTTTGCCATCTGGTGAGGCGCAGGCACCACAGATACCCACGCCACATTTGGTCAGGTAATCGATGGCACTGTGTATTTGATCATCGTTACAGAACTCTCGCTGAACAGCAGCCGCCGCATGCACCATAGGTGCGGGGCCACAGTTGTAGAACACCAAATTATCTAGTTCAGCTTGAGGCATCACTTGCAGGCGAGCGCGCAATAACTCAGTCACCACTCCTTTAAAGCCCTCGCTGCCGTCGTCTGTTGCAACATGCACCTCGGCAATCTCTTTACATTCGTCAAGATAGTACAGCCGCTCTGCGGTACGTGCGCCCGTAAAGACCTCGGCATTACCGAAGTCTCTCGCCAACTGGTAGACCGCGGCCAGGCCAGTACCGCCAGCCACAGCCATAATCTTAGCGCCTTCCGGTGGTGTTGCGGCAATACCATGAGGTCCGCGCACATAGACTTCAGTTCCCACCGCTAGATCCATCAGCTCATGGGTAAAGATACCCACATCAATTACTGCAAGCTGGAAGGGGTCATCGGCAAGGGCTGAAAAAGGCTTTTCTCCCAAGCCAGGCACCCATAAAAAGACAAACTCACCGGCCTGAATATTGATTTTTTGGTCAAAGGTCAGCACGCAGATATCGTTGCATACACGCTTATTTTCAACCAGTACCACTGGCGTGAAGTCCATATCAATATCGTAGCGAATATGCGCCTCAGCCTTATCGGAATCAAAACAGATATCGGATTCAAGCTGGTTGAAGTAGCTGGCCATATCATCGGTAGTCATGCCTGTTAACGCCGAACCCACGCCGACAATGGTCGAGCCAGCATTCATAAATTCACGGGCATCAGCTGCACTGCTGGCGCCACCACAGCCGATAATAGGCACATCGGTGACTGCGGCAATTTCGCGCACACATTTAAGGGCGATAGGCAGTACGCCTTTACCCGACATGCCACCGGCACCATTACTTAGAACTGGGTGACCATGAGATGAGGTATAACCTGGGCCCACTGTATTAATGGCACAGAGGCCATCGGCGCCACCAGCGACTGCAGCTAGAGCAATCTCACCTATATTAGGGGTGTTAGGGGTTAGCTTTGGAATCACTGGAATGTCGACAACCGCCTTTACCGCAGCCGTTACTTCACGAACCAGTTCAGGGTCTTGACCCATAGCCATACCATAGCCTTTGGCGTGGGGGCAGGAGAGGTTTAACTCTAGACCATTGGCCACAGGAGCCATAATTTTAGCGACCTCAACGAACTCTTCGACACTGCCACCAAAGATCGACACCAATAAGAACCGGTCTTCGGGAATACGTAACTCGCCCATTGCCTCGGCAGCCGCTCTAGCGCCTGGGTTAGTTAGCCCCACAGCGTTTACAAAGCAGCCCGGCGCATACTGGCTATAGACCGGCTCGCGGTTACCCGCGCGCACATCAGGGCCAACACTCTTGGTCGTCAGTACGCCAACCTGAGGCATATGATCAAAGACATACTGAATAATAGAAGTGGCTGTGGTGACAATTCCAGAGGGAACTGTAAATGGGCCCGAAAGGTTTTTACCAAGAAATTCTGTCTTCAAGATAGCTCGCTCGAAACTGGTTATATGGAGTTGTACGCACGCGCAGATTATACCGATTTCAGAGAATTAATCTGCTTAGATTTATCGACGGGCACAAAAAAGGGCGGCGATAAGCGCCACCCTTTTTTAACAACAGGTTACAGCTTAGAACTGATTCATAGTGTTGTCTTTACCTGATGCCTTAAGTGCTGCATCCCCGGCAAAGTACTCTTTATGATCATCACCCATATCTGAGCCAGCCATGTTCTGGTGCTTAACACAGGCAATACCCTGACGGATTTCCTTGCGCTGGACACCAGCCACATAACCCAGCATACCTTGCTCGCCAAAGTACTCTTTAGCCAGATTGTCGGTAGACAGGGCTGCAGTATGGTAGGTCGGCAGTGTAATCAGGTGGTGGAAGATGCCCGCATGCTTGGCAGCGTCAGCTTGGAAGGTACGAATTTTCTCATCGGCAGAAGCCGCCAGAGCTGTGTCATCGTAGCTAACATTCATCAGATCGCTGCGATCATAGGCGGAGACATCATCGCCAGCTTCAGCCATTGCATCGAAAATTTGCTGACGGAAGTTAAGTGTCCAGTTAAACGATGGGCTGTTGTTATAAACCAGCTTGGCGTTTGGAACCACTTTACGAATCTCATCCATCATGGCGCCGATCTGGCCAACATGTGGCTTTTCGGTTTCAATCCAGATCATATCCGCGCCATTTTGCAGGCTAGTAATACTGTCGAGGATACAGCGAGCTTCGCCAGTGCCAGCCTTAAACTGGAACAGGTTGCTCGGCAGGCGCTTTGGACGAACAAGCTTGCCGTTTTGGTTGAGTACCACATCGCCATTCTTCATATCGGCTGGAGCAATCTCTTCGACATCGAGGAAACTATTGTACTGATCACCCAAGTCACCAGGCTGCTCAGTGACAGCGATCTGTTTGGTGAGTCCTGCGCCCAATGAGTCGGTGCGCGCAACAATGACGCCGTCATCAACGCCCAGTTCAAGAAAGGCGTAACGAACCGCATTAATCTTGGCCAAGAAGTCGGAATGAGGGACAGTAACCTTACCGTCCTGGTGGCCACATTGCTTTTCATCAGACACTTGGTTTTCAATCTGAATACAGCAGGCGCCAGCTTCAATCATCTGCTTGGCCATCAAATAGGTCGCTTCGGCATTACCAAAGCCCGCATCGATATCGGCAATAATGGGCACAACATGTGTCTGGAAATTATCAATTTGATCTTGAATCGCCGCTTTGGCAGAACCCTCGGCTGCATCCAGTTCGCGGAATAGACCGCCTAACTCGCGTGCATCTGCCTGACGCAGGAAGGTATATAACTCAGCGATTAGCGAGGCTACCGACGTCTTCTCGTGCATTGACTGGTCCGGAAGTGGGCCGAATTCGGAGCGCAGAGCCGCAACCATCCAACCTGAGAGGTAAAGGTATTTCTTATCGGTCGTACCGAAATGCTTCTTGATGGAAATCAGCTTCTGTTGTCCAATAAATCCGTGCCAGCAACCCAGCGACTGGGTGTAGGCGGAGGTGTCGCCGTCGTATTCATCCATATCTGCACGCATGATGCCGGCAGTGTATTTGGCAATATCAAGGCCAGTTTGAAAACGATTTTGAGCGCGCATACGAGCGGCAGACTCTGGACTGATAGCATTCCAAGCGCCGGAATGCCCTTCTAAGACCTTGGCGACTTCAGCAATGTTGTTCGTGTAAGTAGACATTATTTTTACCCTTCATAATTCCGTTTGGTTGACTGTGAATGAAGTTTAGGTATGATGCGCCCATTAATCTAATTGATAGTTTTTATTACGGGCATTTTCCATATGAATATATCAAGAGTTGATTTAAACCTTCTGGTTTATCTAGACGTGCTACTTCGAGAGTGCAATGTCACTCGCGCCGCGGAGGAGCTTGGCATCAGTCAACCCGCTATGTCTAACAGCTTACGACGACTGCGCGACCTGTTTAACGATCCTATTTTGGTGCGCACCAGCGACGGTATGACACCGACCGATAGAGCGCTAGAGCTGCAGCCCCTAGTGCGCAATGTGCTCTCAGCGGCTGAGCAGGCGATTTTGCCAAAAACAGATTTTGACCCTGCGGGATCCACGCGGATTTTCCGTATCATGGCCAGTGACTATACAGAATCCACATTATTGCCAGTGCTGCTGCGGCATTTGCGCAAGGCCGCGCCCGGTATTCGACTCGATATCATGACGCCAAGTGATGTTAGCTTCCACGATGTCGAGCGGGGCAAGGTGGATCTGGTGATTAACCGGTTCGACACATTGCCTCAGTCGTTCCATCAGGTACATCTCTGGGACGATAGCTTTTCCTGTGTGGTCAGTGCTGACAATCCCGTGCTTAAGAGCTGGGATCTGCAGGGCTATCTCTCCAGTAAACATGTTTGGGTCAGTAAGACCGGTATGGGTGTCGGAGTGGGTATGACGCCGGATGACGTGCAAAGGCTTGGCTGGGTTGATGAGGCTCTAGCCAAGATTGATGCCAAGCGCGATATCGCACTGTTTACCCGCCACTATCAGGCGGCGCTGTTACTCGGCGAACAGGATGATCTTATTGTGACTATTCCGACAATGACCGCCAAGGGTATGGCGAGTAATGCCAAGGTGGTGATTATGGATCCACCCTTTGATATACCGCGCATGCGCTTGAAAATGGTTTGGAGTCCACTACTGCAGCATGACCCCGGGCACAAGTGGCTACGCCAAATGATTAAAACGGTCTCAGAGGAGATGCTCAAGTAGATTCGATCCATCTAGTGAATAGCAAACATAGAAGCCATAAATTTGGCTTATTGCTGGGCAGCTAATAGACTTCGAGTTTAATGCGAGTTTTCGGGAGAGCCAGTTATGAGTGAGAGTATTGAGCGTGCAGGACTAAGGATAGCCAAGCCAATTTATGATCTGGTCAATGATCAAATCTGCCCTGGAGCAGGGGTTGATATTGAGTCGTTTTGGTCAAACTTTGCCGATATAATCGATAAATTCGCACCCAAAAATCGCGAACTACTAGAAAAGCGTGAAGATCTTCAGGCTCAAATCGACCGCTGGCACACGGATAATCGTGCTGAATTCGAGTTTTCCGAGTACAAAAATTTTCTACAGGATATTGGGTATCTGGTTCCCGAAGGGCCAGATTTCAGTATCAACCCTAAGAACGTCGATACCGAGATAGCGCAGCAGGCCGGCCCTCAGCTCGTAGTGCCCATTATGAATGCACGCTTTGCCTTAAATGCGGTCAATGCACGCTGGGGCAGCCTCTATGACGCTCTGTATGGTAATGATGTGATTGCAGAAGATAATGGGGCAGAGAAAGTGGGCTCCTACAACCCCGTGCGTGGCCAAAAGGTTATCGACTATGGACGTGCATTTT
Source organism: uncultured Cellvibrionales bacterium (assembly GCA_913060735.1). Lineage (GTDB taxonomy): Bacteria > Pseudomonadota > Gammaproteobacteria > Pseudomonadales > Porticoccaceae > HTCC2207. Next base: position 688 of record CAJXVK010000065.1, on the reverse strand, counting down.
TAGATGGTTCAGTGCCGCTTGCTACGGGCTCCCATGCCGATGCCATAGGGTACCATGTGGTTGATCAGCAACTGGTGGTTACTGTTGCAGGGGATGTACCCGTCGCGCTTGCGGCTCCCGAGCAGTTTGCCGGATATCTGGGCGAAGCTGCTTCACCCAGCTCTATTTTGTTAAAAAATAACAGCTTACATATTGAAATTCAGGTAGATTCTAGCCATCAAATTGGTGCGACGGATCGAGCCGGCGTTAAAGATATTGTTCTCGAAGCCGCGCTAACCACTATTATGGACTGTGAGGATTCTGTGGCTGCAGTGGATGCTGAGGATAAGGCACTGGCTTACAGCAATTGGTTGGGACTGATCAAGGGGACATTAGAGGAAACCATCGATCGTGGTGGCAACAGCTTTGTTCGCTCGATGAACCCAGACCGACACTATGTTGCTGCCGATGGATCTGCACTAGTACTCAATGGCCGCAGCCTGATGTTTGTGCGCAATGTGGGCCATCTAATGACCAATCCAGCGATTATCGATGCCAATGGCAATGAGATCCCAGAAGGAATTATGGATGGCGTTATTACCAGCCTGATTTCCCTGCACGACCTCAGAGGTCAGGCTCAGCTTAAAAACTCCAGCACTGGCAGCACCTATATTGCTGTCTCTTATACACATCTGACGCTGCCGACGAG
>CAJXVK010000064.1 GCA_913060735.1 uncultured Cellvibrionales bacterium | reverse complement strand
CGAGATCCTCTCTGGTCTCGTGGGCTCGGAGATGTGTATAAGAGACAGACAACAATTAGACCCTGAGCATTTTCGGCCAATATATAAATGCCTTTAAGCTGCGCTATGGCAAATCCCATTGGCGGAATATCGCCCTCTTCACTCGGCATTTCTGTCGCATAGAGTCCCTGATAGGCAGACATAGGCGTATTGACACCAAAGCTTTTTGACCGCGATTGCATGCCATAACCCTGCGCAGCAGCACCTTTAACGTTTAGAGAGCCTTCAGCTGATAAAGAGCCTTCAGCTAATAAAGAGCCTTCAGCCGATAAAGAGCCTTCAACACCAGGTACAGGTCCCAAAGGAAATTGGATCGTTGACTGACCCGCCTGCTGCTCTGCATCCTGATTGCTATTGATCGCTAGATCAGCCGACTGCAAATGGTCCTGAGGCCGATCCTGAGATAGTGCCCGGTGCAATGTACTGTAAACAAAGCCGTGAATAGTGCGGCTATCGCGAAAGCGCACCTCATGCTTGGTGGGATGAACATTAACATCCACATCGGCGGGCTCGATCTCAAGAAATAAAACAAAGGCGGGATGGCGGCCATGGTACAAAACATCCTGATAGGCCTGACGCACCGCATGGGACACTACCTTGTCCCGAATCGCGCGACCGTTGACAAAAAAGTGCTGCAAATCAGTCTGACTTCGAGAAAATGTCGGCAGCCCCATCCAACCCCAGAGGCGAATACCAGTGCGGTCATTATCAACATACAGCGCCTCTTTCATAAAGGCAGAACCACAGATATCCGCCACCCGTTTTTCCTGCTCTGCCTGACTAATAGCCGGACGCAAATTTAATTGCGCACGCTGGTTGTGGCACAAACTAAAGGCAATCTCCATACGACTTAAAGCCAGCTTTTTAATACTGTCATCGATGCGGTTATATTCAGTGCCTTCAGTGCGTAAAAACTTGCGCCGCGCCGGTGTATTAAAAAACAAATCACGCACCTCAACACTGGTGCCCTGAGGGTGAGCGGCGGGCTGCAACTCTACTTCCATATCACGCCCTTCTGACACAGCCTTCCAGCCACTACTATCGCCCGAGTTAGAAGTCAGTGCTAGGCGTGATACCGAGGCAATACTGGCCAATGCTTCACCGCGAAAACCCAATGTTGCAACGGCTTCCAAATCTTCAAGATTATCAATTTTACTGGTCGCATGACGGCTTAATGCCAGGGCTAGCTCATGCTCAGGAATGCCATGACCATCGTCACGGATTTTAATCAGCTTAACGCCACCCTGTTCGATATCGATATCAATGCGTTTGGCACCGGCATCAAGGCTATTCTCCACCAGTTCTTTAAGCACAGAGGCGGGACGCTCAACCACCTCACCAGCAGCAATCTGATTGGCTAATTGCGGGCTGAGTATCTTGATACCAGACATGCTTTACGACCTTTAACTAGAGGGAATTAAAATTTTCTGTCCAATCCAAATCGAACTGGATTTCATTTTATTGTAGCGCACAATTTTACCCACCGTGGTGTTATAACGAGCCGCAATTTCAGACAGCGTATCGCCGCGAGCAATAACATAGCTCTGCTCAATATTACCGCCATTTTTTGCCAGCAACGTTCCCACCGGCGGACTATTTGCATAGAATTGCACAAGCCCCTGATAAATGGCATTGGCCATTTTTCTCTGATAGCCGCGGGTACTGAGGTCTCGCGCCTCTTTGGGATTAGATATAAACCCAGTCTCAATCAATAGTGACGGCACATCTGGTGACTTAAGAACCATAAAGCCCGCCTGCTCGACTTTCTTTTTGTGGAGTCTGGCGACGCCACCCATATTTTTAAGCACATATTTTCCAGCATCGAGGCTACTGCTTACGGTCGCGGTCTGGGATAGATCCAACAACACACCTTTGAGCACATCATCCGGGTAGTCATTGAGACTTAAGGAACTGGCTCCACCAATCAAATCGGCTCGGTTTTCCTTGGCCGCCAATATAGTGGCAGCTTCACTGGTTGCCCCTTTAGTTGATAGGGCATACACCGAAGCGCCATGAGCTTTGGGATTGGTAAAGGCATCCGCGTGGATGGAGACAAAAAAGTCTGCGCGTTTATCGCGGGCTATTTGTGTACGTTTTGGCAGGGCAATATAGTAGTCCCCAGTGCGAACTAACTCACCCTGGAAATAGGGGTTCTTATCAAAAAGCGCGTCCAGTTTTTGCGCAATTTGCAGAGCGACAACTTTTTCAAGTACCCGCCTCGGGCCCAGAGCACCCGGATCTTCACCACCGTGGCCGGCATCAATAGCAATAATAATTTTACGGTTTTTCTGCTCGATAACCTGCTCTACAGAGCGGCTGACCGAACGTTTTTTATCATAGAGGTCAATCACCAGTCGATTGCCATACTGCTCGTTGGCGGTCAGGCTAAAACTTTTTGCACTCACCTTAGTATTCAGATCCAGCACCACTCGCAGTCCAGTTTCATTACGCACTGCATGGCGGATTTTAGCGATAGATGTGGTGCTGAGATCAAGCTTATCCAAGGCAGTTTGCAATGACACATCGGCAATATCGATCACCAGTCGATCGGGCTTATCCAGCGTAATTACCTGATGTTCTGCGGCGCTGCTAAGGTCAAATACCAGCCGGGTTTTATCGGGCGCACGCCACAGTCTAACCGACTCTACATCTGCCGCCATAGAGCGCATCGAATACAGCGGCCCCAGCAATGTTATCGCCGTCACCATGGCGCAAAATACCCAGCAGCAGGCCCAGCAAGAATCTTGCTGTACTCTCGCGCCTAACAGTAACCGCCAATCAAACCTCAATTTATACCCCAGATATTGCTAGTTGATGGACCAATTGCTGACCAACCTGTGAGTACGCATTTAGAGTAACACGACGTCCCACATCAGAGTCGCCTATGCTGATACTGACGTCAGCCGCAGGTAAAAAGCCTTCGCCCTGTTCTGGCCATTCTATCAAGCATAATAATGCATCCAATAGATAATCTGCGAAACCCATATATTCAAGCTCTTCCGGATCGACCATGCGGTAGAGGTCGAAATGATACACAGCCCCCGACTCCAGTTGGTAGGATTCAACCAAGGTATAAGTTGGGCTTTTAACATTACCTCTGTGGCCAAGCCCCTGCAAAATCCCCCTACTCAGAGTGGTTTTGCCTGCGCCTAGATCACCTTGCAGCGTCATAATGACTGGACTACCCGCAAGTCTGACAGATGACAGCGTCGACGCTATCTGAGTACCGAACCCAATCATCGCAGCTTCGCTGGCAATTACAGAATCAACCGCTGCTAAAACCTTTGACGCAGCAGTGATCACAGAGATTCCTGACCTACATTATTTAAGAGGTCGCGTATATAAGGCAGCAGATCAGAGGCGACCATTCCTCTTGCACCCTTTTCCGCCGCGGCCAAATCCGCCGCGGAAGAATGTAGGCAACAACCCAGTTCCGTCGCTAATTGTGGGCTCAGACCCTGAGCCATCAGGCCGCCGATAATGCCACTTAAAATATCACCCATACCTGCAGTGGCCATGGCTGGATTGCCGTAGGGGCAAACTTTGATCGGTACGCCCTGCAGGCTGGAAATCAATGTGCCCGGTCCTTTAAGTAACACCACCGCATTATATTTTTGCTGTAACTTTGCCACAGCACTAAAGCGATCTGCCTGAATTTCGGCCACCGTCAGCCCTAAGAGTCGAGCGGCCTCACCCATATGTGGGGTAAGCACCCATTGCGAACCATCCGGCTTGGGTACCACGCGACCCTCGGCGAGAATATTTAAGCCATCGGCATCAATCACCATGGGTAAGTTTGCGGCTACCGCTTTTTGCATAAGCTGCTCTGACCATGGAGAGCGTCCCAGGCCAGGGCCAACAACCAATACGGTGGGGTGTTCTAACAACGGCTCTAACTGCTGTCCCGAGGTGACACCGCAAGCCATTATTTCCGGCTGACGCGCCAATACTCCAGCAACATGCTCCGGTCTTGTCGCAACACTTGCCATGCCTGCGCCAACTTTTAAACAGGCTTCAGCCGCCATAATGGCAGCACCACCAAAGCCATGATCACCACCCACAACCATGCTGTGACCACGCTGAGTTTTATAGGCATCTACCTCAGGCTCTGGCAGCTGCTCCAGGAGATCATGGAGGTCCATCAACTCGGCGCTGGCATCAACCTGTTGGAAAATATCGTCCTCCACATCCAGTGAATCGTAGATAACTTCACCAGATACAGCTGGGCCGCGACCACTAAAAAGACCCTGCTTGGCACCGATAAAGGTCAGTGTAATATCTGCCTGCACCGCGATACTGTGCACGGCACCTGTATCACTATTGAGTCCGGATGCAATATCCACCGCGACTACCGGCAATCCAGATTCATTAATTAATCTGATAACATCAGCGCAGGGCTGACGCAGATCGCCACTAAACCCAGTCCCCAATAAACTATCGACAACCACGCCTTGATCCAGCTCGATATCCTTATCAATAGCATAGAAACTGACATTGGCCTGCTCGGCAAACTGCTTTGCCAATGCTGTGTCTGCACTGAGGCTGCCGCCCATTTCAAAACACCGCACGGCAATATTTTTTTCCGCTGCCAGTGCCGCCACTATGTAACCGTCGCCACCATTGTTGCCAGAACCACAGAATACGCTGAGTAAACTGGGTGCACCAAACGCATCTAGCAGCTCAGACAGCACTGCGCGGCCAGCGCGTTTCATTAAAACAATGCCCGGTATGCCCTGCTTTTCGATCGCCAAACGGTCGAGTTCGCGAACAGATTTGGCGGTAAATAAAGCGTCTTGAATAAGAGTGTGCGACATGAAGCGAATATCCCCGTAAAATTGGCGCAATTATAATCTAGAACAGTCGCCAACACATGCATAACAAGCCGTCTGAAAAAGAACAGCTCGCCAACCTTGCCGAAAAAATTAAGGCATGGGGCTCTGAGCTGGGTTTTCAGCAGGTGGCCATTGCTGAGCCAGATTTAAATCAGGCGTCAGAGCGCCTCAATAAATGGCTGGCGGATGGCTTTCAAGGTTCTATGCAGTGGATGGGGGAACATGGTGATAAGCGCTATGTGGTGGATAAGCTTGTCGACCACACGGTGCGCGTGATCTCAGTGCGAATGGATTATCTGGCTGACAGTAATATGGTCGCAGTGCTTAAAAATGACAATAAAGCCTATATCTCGCGCTATGCTCTGGGCCGCGACTATCATAAGCTAATCCGCAAACGTCTTGCTGCACTAGTCAGCAAAATTGAATCCGAAATACCCGAACTACAGCTCTCTCAGCGACCCTTTGTAGACAGCGCGCCGGTCATGGAAAAACCCCTAGCAGAACAGGCTGGACTGGGATGGATTGGCAAAAATACATTATTACTCAATGACAAAGCCGGCTCTTGGTTTTTTCTCGGCGAGATTTATACCTCCCTGCAGCTACCTACGGACCATAGCGAACAGGTCGATCGCTGCGGTAACTGTCGTGCCTGTTTAAAGGTTTGCCCTACCGATGCTTTCCCGGAACCCTATGTGCTGGATGCGAGGAAATGTATCTCCTATCTCACCATTGAAAACAAAGATGCAATACCAGAAGCGTTGCGCCCATTAATGGGGAATCGGGTATTCGGTTGCGATGACTGTCAGATTATTTGTCCATGGAATCGCTTTGCATCAAAGACTAAAGAGGATGATTTTAGTCCACGGCATAATCTTGATGATCCTGACCTGGTGACGCTATTTAACTGGCAGCCTCAGGAGTTTTTAGATAAAACTGAGGGCTCGCCAATACGCCGCATTGGTCATGAACGCTGGTTGCGTAACCTTGCAGTAGGACTGGGAAATGCCAGTGCTTCGGAAGATATTTTGCACCAGCTTGAAGCTAGGGCAGAACATCCCTCAGCGCTGGTGCGTGAGCATGTGCAATGGGCCATAAATCAGCAGAAGCTAAAATTAGAGCAGCTTAAATAAAAAGCGTTTAGGGACGGATAAAAACCTCGCGGTAATAAGCCAACTCAGCAATCGAATCATAGACATCATCCATCGCCAGATGACTGCCCTTTTTGGCAAAACCATTTAATAACTCGGGCTTCCAGCGCCTAGCCAACTCTTTAATCGTGCTGACATCAAGATTGCGATAGTGGAAGAACTCGGCTAGCTCGGGCATATATCGGACTAGAAAGCGGCGATCTTGGCCAATAGTGTTGCCGCACATAGGCGACTGCCCTGCCGGCACCCATTCGCGTAAGAAATCAATAGTCTTGGCCATAGCCTGCGCCTCACTAATCTGACTATTGCGCACACGTTCAGTAAGACCTGAACCACCATGCTGTTTAGTGTTCCACTCGTCCATGCCATCAAGTAAGTTGTCATCCTGATGAATAACCAGAGATGGCCCCTCGGCCAGAACATTTAAATCGCCGTCTGTGACTACCGTTGCTATTTCAATAATACGTTCTACCAGTGGATCTAATCCGGTCATTTCAAGATCAATCCAGATCAGATTAAGTGCATTGGTATTTCTCATAGATGTGTCCGCTTAGGAAGGTTGCTTTCAAAATGTAACTGAGGGCGTTTATGCTATATCCTTGCAGCCAATAAGACCAGTGATGGTCGTTTTTTACAATGAGTAAAATTGGTAGATGAGCAAACGTAGACTTAGTGACCGCCAGAAAGATCGTATCCAGGCCATTCAGGAACGACGGCGAGAGCGCGCCACCGCAAAAAAGGCGGTCAGTGACGAAGATCTGCAAAATCTCACCGCGCTAGGGCCAGAAATTACCGGCACGGTCATTACTAACTTTGGGGCTCAGGTTGATATTGAAGGCGCCGAAGAACCCTATAAAGGCAGCATAGTACGCTGTCATATGCGCGCCAATCTCGAGAGCCTGGTGACTGGCGATGTGGTGATCTGGCGTCATGCAGAACCCCATGGTGTAGTGGTGGCTCGGCAAGAGCGTACATCAGAGCTTATTCGTCCGGATATCTATGGCAAATTGCGTCCCGTAGCAGCCAATATTGATCGTATTGCCATTGTCTTTGCCCCTAAACCCACGCCATTTAGTAACCTTCTTGACCGCTATCTGGTAGCCGCTGAATTTCAGGGCATCAAACCTGTACTGATACTCAATAAGACCGACATGCTTAGTGATGAAGACTATGCCGATGTGCACCAGCTCGTCTCTGACTACCGATTTATCGGTTATGAGGTGCTATTAGTGTCGGCAAAAACCCAGGAAGGTGTAGCAGAGCTGCAACAGTATCTGGCCAATCAAACCTCAATATTCGTTGGCCAATCCGGTGTTGGTAAGTCGTCCCTACTCAATCATTTACAGCCCGAGGCCAATATGCAGATAGGTCCGCTATCTATCGGCAAAGAGAAAGGCACTCATACCACCACCGCCTCGCGACTTTTTCATCTTGAGGGCGGCGGCGTATTGATTGATTCACCTGGTATTAGAGAATTTGCCCTGACGCATCTAAGTGCCGATAAGGTGATTGAGGGCTTTATTGATTTTCACCCCTACCTGGGGCACTGCAAGTTTCGTGACTGCAAACACGATAAAGAGATTGGTTGCGCGCTTCTAGCCGCCGTTGAGGCCGGCAAGGTCCTTCCTATTAGGCTGCACAATTATCGGCAGATTATTCTTTCTCAAGAATCAGATCGCCACTAGCTTAAAAGTGATAAAATCTCGCTCCGACCAAGGACCAATGATGACAACCATACCTCGCCTGTTAGAACCTCAGGACCTGCAATCGCTGATTGCAGATAATCACCCTCTCGTTTTAGTCGATCTGTGCAATCAAGCGTTGTATAACCAGAAGCATGTGCCAGGCGCAGTGCATCTGCCCGGCAATGCTTTAGTCGCTGGAACTGCGCCAGTACCAGGTGCGCATCCAGGCGTTGAACAGCTTAATAAGGTAGTCAACCACCTCGGCATCGACGACAGCAAACATGTAGTTCTCTACGATGATGAGGGCGGTGGCTGGGCAGGTCGATTGGCCTGGTCCCTAGACTTACTTGGTCTCACCCACTGGTCCTATTTAAACGGTGGCATAGTGCCCTGGATCAAAGAGGGGTTCACCACCGAGGCCGAGGCTAATCAACCGCAAAGTATCAGTACCAATACGGCGAGCGAATTTATCAATCCTCATGCATTAATCAGTACACAACAGATAATGGCTTCGCTAGACAGCGATAATTTCGCTGTTTGGGACGCCAGAAGTCCTGGCGAATACAGCGGCGCTATGGTTCGAGCAGCACGCGCTGGACATATTCCCGGCGCTATTAATCTCGAATGGACTGAGCTTATGGACCAACAGCGAAATCTGCGTATCCGTGACAATGCTCAGCAAATACTCGATTCTCTTGGCCTAGGTAGAGAGCAAACCATTGCCACCCACTGTCAGAGCCACCACCGCTCTAGCTTTACCTATATGGTGGCGCGTATTCTTGGCTATGAAAAGATTTCTGGATACGATGGTTCCTGGGCTGAATGGGGTAACAGGGAAGATACACCGATTGAGCTCGGCCACCAGTAACCTTTAATTAAAAACAAGAGATTTAAAATTATGGCCCATCGCGCCGACCTGTTTGTTGCTCTGCAACGCCTACTGCCCAAGCATATGCTGTCACGCTTAATTGCCAAGACCGCTGAATCAAAGACTCCCTGGTTGAAAAATGTACTGATTAACCGCGCTATTAGCGCATTTAATATCAATATGGATGAAGCATTAAGCGACGACCTCAATGACTATGAAAACTTTAATGCCTTTTTTACCCGCGCATTGAAAGACGGTGTCAGGCCAATTACCTCTGAACCTAAAAGTATCGCCTGCCCTGCTGATGGTGCTATCAGTCAGGCCGGCCCGATCAGTAAAAATAAGATTTTGCAGGCCAAAGGTATCGACTATTCGACAGGCCGTTTACTCGGCAATACCGCAGAGGCAAAACTCTATGAGGACGGTAGCTTTGCCACTATTTATCTATCACCCCGCGACTATCACCGCGTGCATATTCCCCTAGCGGGCAAGCTTATTAGTACGCGTTATATTCCGGGCGAGCTATTTTCAGTCAATGATCAAACCGCACAGGCACTGCCAGGTTTATTTGCTCGCAATGAGAGGCTGGTATGTGAATTTGAATCTGATAAGGTCGGCACCTTTGCAGTCATATTTGTCGGCGCTATGCTGGTTGCTGGTATTGAAACCGTTTGGGGTGGTTTTGAAGCGCCTGGGCCTGGGGCAGTCCGCGAAACTGATTTCTCGGATCAGTCACTACACTTTGCAAAAGGCGATGAAATTGGACGCTTTAAGTTTGGCTCCACAGTGATTATGTTATTTCAAGACCAAAAAACCCGCTGGACGGATAAGATAGAAGCCCATGCCTCTGTGTGCATGGGAGAAAAAATCGGCACTATTTGCTGAACAGACTCTAACTTGCAAAGCGCTCTTTTAGCGCTGAGAAAACCTCTTTGTTGCGCGGTGGCGCGGCGGTTATGTCCATCACTGCATCGGCATTAGCGGCACAAAAAGGTCTGGCGATTAAGTTTTCAGGGAACGTTGAGCCATGTAACTCATATAGTGAGCCATTACCTGTGAGGGCGACAATATCTCACCCACCTCAGAAGGGATAGAGTAGCTGACCGCTTAACTGTGAGGGAAGTAATGTAAAGACTTCACAACTCCATGTTAGATGCTGGCTGACACTTCTAATAAATATAGCCTAAGAATCAATCCAACTGATTATCATTTTGCTGAAAACTTGTGAACTGCATCGATAAATACTTTTACATTAGCCGGGTCAATATCCGGCGTGATGCCATGTCCAAGATTAAAGATATGCCCAGGATTATTACCAAATGAAGTAAGAATATTGGCTACCTCATTCTCAATAGTAGCGGGATCGGCTCTTAGTACTGCGGGATCCATATTGCCTTGCAAAGCGACCTGTTTGCCTACTCGGCCCCGTGCTGAACCAATATCAACAGTCCAATCTAAACCCAGACAATGGCAGCCTGTTGCAGCCATCGCCTCTAGCCAGTGGCCACCGCCTTTGGTAAATAAAATAACAGGTATTTCTCGACCATCGACATGGGTGGTTAAACCACGCACAATTTTTTCCATATAGGCGAGGGAAAATTCTTGATAAGCGGCATGGCTCAGCGCCCCACCCCAGGTATCAAAAATCTGTACAACCTGAGCACCTGCTCGAATCTGTGCATTTAAATAATCAATAACTGACAACGCCAATTTATCCAACAGCTGATGCATCAGCTCGGGCTGGGTGTAAAGCATCGTTTTAGCACGAGCAAAATCGCGACTGCTCTGGCCTTCGATCATATAGGTTGCCAATGTCCAGGGGCTCCCAGAAAAACCTATTAGCGGTACACGGCCATTTAACTCACGACGGATCATACTCACAGCATCAGTGACATAGCTTAGATCGGAGGCGGTATTGATCACCTCCAGCTTTTCAATATCGGCTTCAGTTCTAACCGGCTTACGAAATTTAGGACCCTCGCCCTCTTCAAAATAAAGGCCCAGCCCCATAGCATCTGGAATAGTCAAAATATCTGAAAATAAAATCGCAGCATCTAGCGCATAGCGTTCGAGCGGCTGTAGGGTAACTTCACAGGCCAGTTCGGTATTTTTACACAGGCTCATAAAGTCTCCGGCCTGAGCGCGCGTGGCGCGATACTCTGGTAGATAACGTCCAGCCTGACGCATCATCCACACTGGCGTGCGGTCTATTGGCTGTCGCAACAGGGCTTTTAAAAAACGATCATTCTTTAGTTCAGACATTTATTTCTCTATGCTTTAGTAATTGCAAAAATTCCATTTTAGACATCAAGGTAATCGAGGATTCCCTCTGCTGCCTGACGACCTTCCCAAACCGCTGTAACCACCAAGTCTGAACCACGCACCATATCACCACCAGCAAATATCTTTGGGTTGGTCGTTTGAAATGGATAAGTCTGTTCTTCCGCTGCGAGCACTGCGCCCCAGTCGGCGGTATCCACTTTAATACCAGTCAACCATTCTGGTGGGCTGGGTTTAAAACCAAACGCGACCAGCACGGCATCGGCGGGGAGTATCTCTTCACTGCCAGGCACCACTTCAGGGCGGCGGCGACCATTGGCATCAGCCTCACCCATTGTTGTGCTGACAACTTTAACGCCTTCGATATTGCCATCAGCGTCGGCGACCAGCTCAACTGGCTGCATATTAAATTTAAACACAACGCCCTCTTCACGGGCATTCTTTACTTCTCGGCGCGAGCCGGGCATATTTTCTTCATCGCGACGATAGGCACAGGTCACACTGGTTGCGCCCTGACGGATCGAGGTGCGATTGCAATCCATAGCCGTATCACCACCACCCAGAACTACAACACGCTTACCCTTAAGGCCAATATAGTCATCTTCAGATTTTTCAAAACCCAGGTTGCGATTGACATTCGAAACCAAAAACTTCAATGCTTCATGAACGCCACCCAGATCTTCGCCGGGGAAACCACCTTTCATCGTAGTGTAGGTACCCATGCCAAGAAAAACTGCGTCATATTCATTGAGCAGTTCATCGATCATGACATCCTTGCCAATCTCGGTATTTAAACGGAACTCGACACCCATGCCTTCGAGAACATCACGACGGGTACGAATCACTTCTTTTTCTAACTTAAATTCGGGGATACCGAAGGTTAGCAGCCCGCCAATTTCTGGGTAGCGGTCAAATACTACCGGTTTAACTCCACTTCGAACGAGAATATCTGCACAGCCAATGCCCGCTGGGCCCGCACCAATAATGGCGACTTTTTTATCAGTCCAAACCACTTTTGACATATCGGGACGCCAGCCCATGGCCAGTGCTGTATCAGTAATATATTTCTCGACCGAACCGATGGTAACGGCTCCAAAACCATCATTGAGTGTACAGGCTCCCTCACATAGACGATCCTGAGGGCACACGCGACCGCAGACTTCGGGCAATGAGTTGGTCTGGTGACTAAGCTCTGCCGCTTCTATCAAATTGCCTTCAGCAACTAGCTGTAACCAGTTGGGAATATAGTTGTGAACTGGACATTTCCATTCGCAGTAGGGGTTACCGCAGGACAGGCAGCGATGCGACTGGGTGGCTGCCTTTTGTTCAGTAAAGGGATCATAAATTTCAACAAACTCTCCGACACGGCGCTTCATATCGCGCTTGGGCGGATCGACTCTCTCTACATCGAGAAATTGAAACTGATTATTCGGTCTTGCCATATTTATATTCTCTATTGCTGTTTGCGTTACTGCGGGTTGGCATGCGCCTGAGCCAAGAGGCTATTCAGGCTAGCCGCTTTTGGCTTTACTAACCAAAACCGCGACGCATAATCGGAGAAATTACTGATTATTTCATGGGCCCATTCACTGCCCGTCTCATTGACATGATTTCTAATCATGGTTTTGAGGAATGCGCGATGGGACTCCACTGATTCGGAGGTTACGCGCTGTATATCGACAAGTTCCATATTATAACGATCAACAAAATTCCTATCTAAATCAAGTACATAGGCAAATCCACCGGTCATGCCCGCACCAAAGTTGTAGCCGGTGGGCCCCAGTACAGTGA
>CAJXVK010000063.1 GCA_913060735.1 uncultured Cellvibrionales bacterium | reverse complement strand
ATCTCCACTAGATCGCTCGTCGGCAGCGTCAGATGTGTATAAGAGACAGGTATTGGCTATGTGATTGATACAGGTCGCGCGCGCTTATCACGCTACAGTTTTCGCACCAAGGTGCAGCGCCTGCCGATAGAGGCAATTTCTCAAGCCAGCGCTAATCAGCGTGCCGGTCGCTGTGGTCGAGTTAGCAATGGTATCTGTTACCGTCTCTACGCAGAAGATGATTTTAATAATCGTCCCGAGTTTACCGACCCTGAAATTGTGCGCACCAATTTAGCTGCGGTGATACTGCAGATGCTACAACTCAATATTGGTGATATACGCAGCTTCCCCTTTGTTGATCCGCCCGATAATCGCATGATCAATGATGGTTTTAAATTACTTGAGGAGCTGCAAGCGGTCACTCCAAATGGCAAGCTAACCGCCCTGGGCAAAAAACTGGTCTCAGTGCCGTTAGACCCAAGATTTGCGCGGATGATTTTGCAATCGGCAAAACTGGGCTCGCTCAGTGAAGTGATGATTATCACCACTGGGCTGAGTATTCAGGATCCGAGAGAGCGACCAGCTGACAAGCAGCAAGCGGCCGATCAGTGTCATAAACAGTGGCAGGACGAAGACTCTGACTTTATGTCGCTACTAAACCTGTGGCGTCATTTTGAAGCTAAGCGCCAAGAGTTATCGACTAATCAATTTAGCAAGTATTGCCGTGCTAACTATGTGTCATTTTTGCGCATGAAAGAATGGCGTGACTTGCATCATCAGGTACACACCGCGTGCCGTGCGCTCAAGCTGACTAACAATGAAAAGCCTGCAGAATATGCAGGTATTCATCAGGCAATTCTTTCTGGGTTGCTTGGACAGGTGGGTATACGTGAGGAAAAATGGGAGTTTCTCGGCACCAGAAATCGTAAATTCTTTATCTTTCCCGGTTCGGGGTTGAGTAAAAAACCACCCAAATGGATTATGGCGGGTTCATTGATGGAAACTGCCAAACAGTATGCGCTAAATGTGGCCAAAATTGATTCCGACTGGCTGGAGTCATTGGCGGGCCATCTGGTTAAAAAAACCTACAGTGAACCCTTCTATCATCAAAGGGCCGGTCAGGTCATGGCCAAAGAACGGCAGACATTATTTGGTCTGACGATTGTTGAAGGCAAGAACACGGTTTATGGCAATGTTGCACCGGTAGAGGCGCGCGCTGTATTTATACAGCAGGCGCTGGTTGAGCAGGGCTATCGTGGCAAAGGACATTTTTATCGGCACAATCAAAAGTTGGTAGAAGAGTTGCAAGCGCTGGAAGATCGCTTTCGCCGTCGCGACCTGTTGGCCGAGCAGAAAGTGATTTATAGCTTCTACGATGAGCGTGTCCCAGCGGGAATTTATAATCTGCCGGCTTTTGAGAAGTGGCGTAAGAATGCAGAGCAAGAAAATGCCAGCTTGCTGAATATCAATAAAGACTCTCTGTTGCTTCGGGGTCTAGCCGAAGACGAAGAGGCTCAGTTCCCTGAAATGATTAGCTGCGAAGGTATTGAGTTTGAGCTTAGCTATCACTTTCAGCCCGGCCATGATCAGGATGGCGTCAGCGCCATTATTCCATTGGCACTATTACACCAGCTGCCGCGCTACTTTTTTGAATGGCTAGTGCCTGGCATGTTGCGCGATAAATGCATTGCCTTGATTAAAACCTTACCCAAGCAGACAAGGCGCCATTTTGTGCCGGTGCCAGACTATGTCGACAAGATACTTTTGCAGGCTAGAGCTCAGGATCGACCCATTACCGAGGTGCTAACTGAGCAGCTTAAACGGCACACAGGCGTCGCGGTGAATGATCAGGATTGGAAGGCAGATAATCTTGATCCCTGGTACAAAATGAACTTTATTCTCCAAGATGAAGCGGGCAAAACTGTGGCCATGGCGCGCAGTCTGGAACAGCTGCAGCGCGATTTTAAACAGCAGATTAGTGCTGGGCTGGAACAGCAGGCATTCGATGACTCAATATCTCGACAAAATATTGTCGAATGGGACTTTGCCGAGTTGCCCCAGGAAGTAAATCTTAAGCGCGGCAAGATAAGTATTAAAGCCTGGCCTGCATTAAAAGACTGTGGCGAATCTGTTGCCATCGAAGTGCTGGATAACCCATTGACCGCCGATAAAATCAGCCGTCAGGGGCAGCTGCGACTGGCGCTGCTAAAAGGCCGTGAACAGGTTAAGTATCTGAGTAAAAATCTACTCCGCGATACCGAGCTGGCCCTAAAGGCGGCGTCTATTGGCAATCGTCAGGAACTTGTAACCGCGCTGATTACTACCAGCTTTCAGCAAGCCATTTTTAGTGGCAAACAGGTGCTTCGCCAGCAGCAAGATTTTGACCAAGCCTATCAAATGGGCATAGGGCAGGTGGTTGATATAGCGCAGCAGCATGCCGCCAATATTGAAGCGGTTCTGCCGCAGCTGCACAGTAATCAGAAGCAATTGCGGTCGCTGGGGCTAAGCGCTATTTATGCAAAGGATGATATTAATCAACAGGTAAACTGGTTATTTTTGCCCAAGACACTGTCGAGGGTGAGTCTTGATAAGACCAGCCAATACCCGCGCCTGATTCGCGGCATGCAGATCAGAATAGAAAAGCTGGGCTCCCAAATTAGCAAAGACCGCAGCTATATCCAACAGCTAGAAAACTTTGCTGAGCCTATCAAAGGGGTGCAGGAGCAGATGCTGTCCTATGACCTTGAAGAGGCTATCTGGGAATTTCAGTGGTTGCTTGAGGAGTATCGGGTGTCACTGTTTGCCCAGCAGTTAAAAACTCGTGTGCCTGTGTCTGAGAAGCGCTTGAAAAAACACTGGTCAGACATTCATGATAGGTTACGCAGGTACTTGGTTGAGGGAAGCTAAGTCTCTAAAATAAACACCCAATGTGATTCATGGCCCGCCTCTCTTTATAGGCTCGCTAGCCCCCTCAGGCTAGAATCTGCGGATTTCACCGATTCTGATTCACATCGGCGGTATACGCGGCGATAAACTGTTAGTAGAATGAAAGCCAATCCTGACTAGCTAGATGCACCTGATTTTCGAGTGAACACCATGAAAGATAACAAGCTAATACTGACTGCTATGCTTGCCATTATACTGGCATCATCGGCCTTTGCTGAAGATACGCAAATAAACGATAGCCTCGAGAGCCTTAATCGCAAGGCTTTTGTGTTTAATGAGACTTTGGACAATGCGCTTCTCAAGCCAGTGGCTAAAACCTATACCGCGGTTGTTCCCGACCCCTTAGAGAAAGGGATTCTCAATGTTTTTGGCAATCTCAATGAAGTCACCAACATACTCAATGATCTACTCCAGGCTAAATTTGCCCAAGCAGGCCATGATTCAGGTCGTTTTCTAATCAATACCACCATAGGTGTTGGTGGGCTATTCGATGTGGCTCAGCGAGCTGGACTAGAAAAAAGTGAAGGTGAAGACTTTGGACAAACGCTTGCCACTTGGGGCGTCGCAGAGGGTCCCTACTTGATGCTGCCATTTGTGGGGCCATCCACATTGCGCGATGCGCCGTCCAAGGTCATTGACAGCTTTGCCAATCCGTTGGGTTATATGGACCATGTGCCTACGCGCAACTCCTTTAGAGCACTAGATCTATTGGCGATGCGAGCTGATTTATTGGCACTGGATGAGGTTATATCTGGCGACAGATACCTGTTTGTAAGGGATGTTTACCTGCAGCGTCGAGAGTACCAGGTCAGCGACGGTGCCATTGAAGATGACTTTGGCAATCTAGATGACTATTAATTCGGTTAATACGGTTTTATTTAGGCAGGATTGCAGATTGTTAAAGACCGTTTGAGTTAAAATAAAGATGTGCTACCGACAAGCTAAATTAGTAATTGCCAAAGCCGGAACCCAATGAGCGAAACCAAAGGCCTAGTTCTCCTTATAGGAGAAAACGATGTTAGGCTACAAACAGCAAAGGCAGACTTCCACAGTGCTGGGAGAGAGTGTTTAGCGGCGCAAGATATACAGGCTATCGCCACTGTTTGCACCGACCCCCTCACTCAACCGATTGTTCTTTTTTCCGAAAATACCGCCGTATCCACCCCAGAGCAGAGTGAATTGCTACGCAAGCTCTGTGAAGGCTATCTAATTATTATTGCCCTTCGCGAAGAAGATAAAGCTTATTTAGCAGACTATTTCAGACTGGGGGCTGCGGATGTTATTTTAGAAGGAGCGGGGCAGGCCGATATAGAGAGCACCTTATTACGGGTCAACAATTTAGCCGATGCCCGCCAGTATGCGCAGGCTTATAGCGCAGAATTAGAGCGAACCAACGACGAATTACAGGAAAGCCTGCGTCTTTTAAAGCAGGATCAACTGGCAGGGCTTGAGGTGCAAAAAAGTCTGATGCCAGAGAGCCCACTCAAGTTTGGCGACTATGAAATATCTCATTCCATTACCCCCTCACTGTATTTAAGCGGCGACTTTGTTGGCTATAACTTTGTGTTAGGTCGCTACTTGCTGTTTTATTTTGCCGATGTGTCCGGGCATGGAGCCTCTTCAGCGTTTGTGACTGTATTACTGCGCTTTATGATTGGTCGGGTTATACGCAGACATCAGTTGGAGAAAGACTATGTGGCACTGGCCCATGCGCCCGATGGGCTGATTGAACATATCAATAGCCAGTTATTGGCCACAGGCCTAGGCAAACATCTGACTATTGTTGCGGGCTCCCTGGATACAGAGACCAATAGGCTGCGCTATGTGGTTGGCGCGCAGCAGCCACAGCCAATTTTGATTACCAATGGTAAGGCTGAATACTTACCGGGCAAAGGTAAACCCGCAGGTATCTTTGAAGAGGCCAGTTGGCAAGTAGAAGAGATCAGCTTGCCGGATAATTTTGCTTTTGTGCTCCTATCTGATGGTGTATTTGATCTAATTCCAGATAAGGATCTCGCCGCTAAAGAGCAGACATTACTGAGTTACCTGGCTACAGGTTCCAATGATATTGATAGTTTGAAAGAAAAAATATTTCTCGATTATATCGAAGATCCTCAAGACGATATTTCAGTGTTGTTGCTGTCGCGAGGCATGGCTAAATGAGTTCTGGAAAAATACTGGTATCCGACGAGCAGGGCAACTATCTGCTGAAGTTTAGTGGTGATGTGCGGGTAACTCTATGCGGTTCATTAAATCGCCATATAGAAACCATTTTTGGCAGTGAGCATGTCAAACAGGTGGTGGTGGATATGCTTGAAGCTGAATGTGTCGATAGTACTACCTTAGGCCTCATGGCCAAGTTAGGGCTCTATTGCCGCAAGGAATATTCAGTCAATGTGCAGGTTTTTTGTCAGAACCCGAGCATCCTTCGCACTCTTGACTGTATGGGGCTTGATGAGATATTTGATATCTTTCAAGAGGTGCCGGATATTGATGCCGAGCTGCATGATATCGGCAGTGTGGATACTGAACTTGATGAAATTCGTCGTCAGGTGCTCGAGGCTCATAAGTTGCTAATGCAGCTTAATCCGGATAACAGTAAGGAATTTACTGACCTGATCAGAGCGCTGGAGTCAGGTCAGTAGTCAGTCATTAGTCTTGGTTCTTAGCCGCGAGCTTGCAGCGAATATACTCATTGTGACGAATATACAGCAGGTCGGCCACGCGGCGGATTATCCCTTCCTCATGCTTATCCAAGTGCCCATCGGCAAGAGCCACTCGCCACATCGCCGTCATTAGAGCCATTTTTTTATCATGGCCATAATGGGCGTTAATCTCGCGGGTGAACTGATACAGCGAAGTGGCATCGGCTACCTCCTCTTGTGACAATAGAATTAACTCATCAATTTGCTCGCTGCTAAGCTCCAGCATCTGACTCAAGGTATTGCTGATTGCGCGCAACTCTTGCTCATCGAGATTGCCGTCAATCACCATGACTTCAATAAGTAGGGCAGCGGTGGCCAGCTGCTCGCTACTCAGGGCATTGTCATCAGCCTCAATAATGTTCTTGCTAAAAAATGCTTTTATTTTATCAATCATTAGTCTAAATCTTTTAACCAGGTCTCTAGTTTAATTTGGTCGGCAACAAAGCTGCGAATACCCTGAGAAAGTTTCTCGGTGGCCATAGGGTCATCATTTAACTCATAGCGAAAAGCACTCTCGCCAGCAAGCTTATAATAAATGGTGTCGCCGGTATCGGTTGGGTCAAGCTTGCGCTCCAGGGTGCCAAAATCTTCATCCAGTGCCTGCAGTAGCTGCGGGCTAATGGTAAGACGGTCACAGCCAGCCAGCTCGGTAATTTCATCGGTATTTCTAAAGCTGGCACCCATAACAACAGTATTGTAGCCCCTCTGCTTATAGTAATTGTAGATGCGGGTAACTGACTGTACGCCGGGGTCGTCGGCCGGGGCATATTCGGTGAGTCCAGTGGACGCCTTGTACCAATCGAGAATTCGGCCCACAAATGGCGAAATCAGAAAAGCACCTGCATCTGCCGCAGCGACTGCCTGAGTAAAGTTAAATAGCAGTGTCAGGTTACAGTTAATGCCTTCTTTCTCAAGCTGTTCTGCCGCCTTAATACCTTCCCAGGTAGAGGCCATTTTAATCAACACGCGCTCTTTGCTGATGCCTGCCTGTTCGTAAAGACCAATCAGTTGACGTGCCTTGGCGATTGAGGCAGCGGTATCAAAAGACAGTCGCGCATCGACTTCAGTGGAAACGCGGCCTGGAATCTGCTCGAGAATCTTTTCGCCAAAGCCTACCGCTAGCCCATCCATGCAGGCGGCAACCTGCTCGTCGCTGGAGAGTCTTCCTTTCATGGTTGTAGAGACCACGCCATTTACAAGGTCGCGGTAGGCGGGCATCTGTGCCGCTTTGAGCAGCAGAGAAGGATTGGTCGTCGCATCTTCTGGGGAGTACTGCGCAATGGCATCAAAGTCGCCTGTGTCTGCTACTACGGTGGTTATTTCTTTTAATTGGGCTAGTTTGCTTTTGTTGCTGCTCATTAAGCTATTGCTCCAGATGTTTTCTCTAATGCGGTGGTTAAGACTCCAATGTTGGCCGAAGGCTTAAATGCGTTTTCACTAATATGGCGTCTAAATTGGCGAGCACCGGGCATGCCGTGAAACAGACCTAAAATATGTCTGGTCATAGCGTTTAGTTTGGTATTTTTACTGAGTTCATTATCCACATAATTTAAAAATTCTTCAGCGATTTCCATACGGGACTTTATAGGCGCAGTGCTGCCATAAATATTTTGATCTACCGTAGCGAGCAGGTACGGATTAGTATAGGCCTCACGGCCAACCATCACTCCGTCAAGATGCTGTAAATGCTCTAAAGACTGCTCAAGGGTAGTGACGCCACCATTAATAATAATGTCTAACTGGGGGAAATCCTTTTTCAGCTGGTAGACGGTCGCGTAATTTAGCTCGGGTATCTCACGATTCTGCTTTGGGCTAAGGCCTTTCAGCCAGGCTTTACGAGCATGTACCAAAAACACCTCACAGCCACTCTGGGCAACTGTGCCAACAAAGTCACGCAGAAATTCGTAGGAGTCATAATCATCGACACCGATACGATGTTTCACCGTAATCGGTAGGTCAACTGCATCACGCATAGCGGCCACACAGTCGGCGGTAATCTGAGCGTCTTTCATCATTACTGCGCCGAACATGCCGTTTTGTACACGATCACTTGGGCAGCCGCAATTTAGATTGATTTCGGCATAGTCGTATTGCGCCGCCATTTTGCAGGCTGTGGCTAAATCTTGGGGATTGCTGCCACCCAATTGCAGGGCTACTGGGTGCTCAAAGGCGTCCATTTGCAGATGGTAATCAGAGTCGCCATGAATGATCGCACCAGTGGTGAGCATCTCGGTATAGAGCACGGCATGCTGACTAATCAGGCGTAAAAAATAGCGGCAGTGACGATCTGTCCAGTCCAACATGGGCGCTACGCAGAATTTTCTATTAATCATTAATTGCGCCCCTTTGTCAATTTGGCTCTGTATTATTGAAGCCGGTGATTTTACACATTTTTCGTGGTCAGTGGGCCATTGGTGTGCAGTCCTATCTATACATTTTCTTATGAAACCTAAGAGTCGCCTAACAGGTTGCCTTGGATCCTGTCTTGGGTTACGTTGGAATTTAGCTATCAAACGAGCCTTGCCTAAAACGAGCTTGAGCACATACCTTAGCAACAAGAGGCCGGTATTTTAAACGCCACCAATTCTTGAAGTATCAGTAATAAACGGGAAGTATCGATATGAGATTAATTACCGGCCAGCGAATTCTCTGCATACTTGGCAATCTTGGTCCTGAGCTCTACAGGCTTCCTCTTAGTGTATTTCGTAGAGTCTACGATAATTACGATAAGTCTTTTGGCAGTGCCCCCAGAGCAGATGTCGGCACTAAAGAGTTAAGGGTGCCGGTTGCTCAACACTGGCTGCCCATCAGAATCTACCGGCCAAAAGCTAAGCAACCAACCCTGAGCATGGTTTATTTTCATGGTGGAGGCTATGTGATTGGCAGCTTAAAGAGCCATCATAGTTTTTGTAGTTTGTTGGCAGCAAAAGCCGGTATTAATGTGATTGCTGTTGATTATCGCTTGTCACCGGAGAGTCCATTTCCGGCACCGCTAGAAGATGGTTTAGGTGTCTGGAACTGGGTTGTCGAGCATTCAGCTGAGCTTGGCATCGAAGAGACAAAAATCGGCATGGGCGGTGACAGTGCAGGGGGGAATTTGGCTGCTGTACTGGCAATGCAGAGTTTTTCAAGCGTTATCTCTGGGGTGCTATCTGCGCCGCCAGCATTTCAGTTTTTACTCTACCCCTGGGTAGATATGGGCATGGGTTCAGAATCTATTCAGCGCTATGGCAGAGGGTTGTTGTTGACGGAACAGATAATGATATTTTTCCGCAATAGCTATCTGCCCAATAGGACTGAGGAATTAGCGATCAACTCAAGTCCTATGGCCTGTGAAGACCTTAATCGTACTCCGGACAGTCTAATAGTAACGGTCGAATATGATGTTTTGCGAGATGAGGGTTTGGCGTTTGTGGAGAAGCTTAAGCGCGACAACGTTAATGTTATTCATCAGCATTTGCCCGACTGCACCCATGGTTTTATTAGTATGGGAAGGTTTAGCGCTGCGACTCAAAAGCGGCTTGATCAGGTTTGTGACATGCTAGTTGATTATGCGGGTAGCTAGATTTGTTGAGACTAGTATTGAAAAGGACTTAGAGGCTGACAATATGTGAACTTACTGGGCCATAGTAGTTTAAAAAAATAATCAGGGAAGGATGCCCGCTATGAACTCGTTTAAGAGTCTTAACGAAATACTCTGTTGGCATGTTTTAAATAAGCTTTTTTGGTTTGGCCTATGTAATATCACTGCTGTTAAAAAAATAATAAGAACGTATCAGTAAGAGCAAAATTACTATGATTAAAGATGGGTTAAATCGTCGTCAGTTATTGCAGGGAATGGGCGCAAGTTTGGGGGTGTTAGCACTGCGCGGTTTTGAGGTGCAGGCGGCTTCACCGGTGTATTTCACCCATGGTATTGCCAGTGGTGATCCGCTCTGTGATCGAGTGATACTCTGGACTCGCTTGCTCCCGGGCGATGGGCAGCATAATGCTAGCCTCAGCTGTGTGTGGCAGATTGCATTGGACCGGGATTTTAAGCAGATGGTTAGTTCTGGTGCTGCCTCCACCTCTGCGCAGCAAGATTATTGCATCAAGGTAGATGCCGCTGGTCTGGCGGCCAATCAATATTATTTTTATCGGTTTATCGCTGCTGGTGTTTCTAGCCCAGTGGGTATGACTCGAACATTACCTGTGGGCAATGTGGATGAGTTTCGTCTCGGTGTCTGTTCTTGCTCTAACTACCCGCAGGGCTATTTTAATGTCTACCGGCATATGGCCAATACTGATTTGGATCTGGTGCTGCATCTGGGGGACTATATCTATGAGTATGCTGAAGGTGTCTATGCCAATCCAGTGGCCACAGATGAGCTGGGCAGGCGGGTAGAACCGCGCAATGAGATATTAAGTATTGAAGACTACCGTATGCGCTATGGTCTCTATCGGACCGATGTAGATTTACAGGCAGTGCATGCGCGTCATCCATTTATCTGTGTCTGGGATGATCATGAGCTAGCTAACGACTGCTGGCAAGATGGCGCAGAAAACCATAATGAGGGCGAGGGTGACTTTAAGGCGCGGTTACACAGTGCACGTCAGGCCTATCATGAGTGGATGCCCATTCGCACCACTTCCAAGGGGGATCAGGCCCCCATCTACCGCAGCTTTAAACTGGGGAAACTGGCTGATCTTATTATGCTGGATACACGGATTCATGGGCGCAATCGCCCGCTAAATTATGCCGTTGATCTGCCCATGCGCTCTGTACTATTTAATATCTCTGGCTCTGCTGCCAGCTTGGTCGGGGAGGAAGAGGCGGCACAGATTCCTGAAACTGAGCTTGTACGGGTTAATGTACCCTTTGATTTTTCTACAGGTGCTGCCATTGCGATCACAGATTATCAGCGCATAAAAGATTTAACCGCCGAGACCTTGCCCGCGGGTTGCTACTACCTACCCGATGCCGAGACATTTAAAAATGAGATATTGATTGATCCCAATAGAACCATACTTGGAGCAGATCAAGAGCGGTGGCTGGATACACAGTTGCAGGCCAGCAAGCAGCGGGGCACGCCTTGGCAGCTACTGGGTCAGCAGGTGTTAATGGGTAAGCTGGGCCTGCCTGTTTTAACCGATGAAGAGCTTAAGTTAGAAGAAACCAAGCCAGAATATAGACCTATTCTGCAAATGATGCAGACCCTGGCCAAAGAGGAGTTACCATTTAATCTTGATGCCTGGAATGGCTATCCAGTCTGCCGAGACACTGTGTTCAAAAGTTTGGCTGAGCATGGGGTTAACCCGTTGGTGCTGGCGGGAGATACCCACAATGCCTGGGCATTTAATCTGGCTGATAACAACGGGCAGGCTATCGGCGTTGAAATTGGTACCCCTGGTGTAAATAGCCCGGGGCTTGAAACCTATCTGGCCACTGAGCCAGCTGTACTTGGCCGAGCTATGCAGGCTGCTAGCTCAGAGCTTTTTGCTGTGGACACAGCCCAACGCGGCTGGTCTGAATTAGTGTTAACACCAGAGGCCGCGACTAATCAGTGGCACTTTGTCAGCACCGTGTTGGATCAGGAGTTTACGGTGTCTAGTGCAGATAAGCAGCGTTGTAAGTTGGGTGATAAGAGGTTTAGTTGATCGTGATCTATCCCGCTCTTTAGCTAAGGGCCTCCATCGACATCGTCATCCTGAGCGTTAGCGAAGGATCCCTGCAACATTAGACAATAGACTCTAAAATTCCTACCAAAAAGCCAGCACTTAATACTGCTGTCTAAAGCGTTCAGCAATCAAACCCAAGCTATACATCCATTGGTTATCGCGGGCTTTTTTGTGTGCTTGGGGCGACAAGATTATCATCAGCAGATAACAGTCTAAATCTTGGCTCCCTCGACAATAGACTAAGTGAGAGTCACTAGTTTTTTTGAATTGCAATGTCTTTGGATGCCACATATTTTGTCTATCGCAAAGGTGGATATGGCGCACTTCTTCGGCTTTGATTATCGGGAGGTTGTTGGGGTGGTCATAGAGTTCATCGCGGCCAAAAGTGTCCGGAAGAGCGCTGTTGGCTTGGGGCGATTTATAGGCTTTGAAGTCATTTTCGAGGGCCTTTAATTCATCATTCGTAAGCTGTTCATGGATCAGTTTTGATTTGAACAGCCGCATGATATCTATTCCTTGAAGTCAATTAAGTCCTCTTTCGAAGCTTCTTGAAGTAATGCCAGACCGCGACTAGTAATAGCTTCCATTCGAGCTTTGGATGGACGGAACTGTGCTGTAGCCGATGTCGATGACTGCTCCATAATTTGGACCATCTGTTCGTAAAGGCTAGCACTGATCATATAGCCGGCTGTTTTATTATTAGATAAAACAGCTACTGGTTCCGCTTTAAAAAATTGGCTTGGATTTTTACGCAGTTCGGTAATAGAAACCGTCTGTTCTGCAAGTATTGAGTGGGTGGTCATAACGGTCACCTAATATGTACATAATTACGTATAAAGTTATATGAATAATAGTATGAATTCTATGCTAGAGCAACTTTCTATTTTGATATTATTGTCGCCATATTAATTACTATGCAAAACCCGCTACAATCTCGCCATGACATTCGACCATCAGACCTTTCTTAAATCCCTGACTCAGCGACCTGGCATCTATCAGATGTTTGATGCGGAGGGCACTATACTCTACGTGGGTAAGGCCAAGAATCTTAAGAACCGGGTTGCCAGCTATTTCCGCAAAACTGGGCTGACTGTAAAAACTGCTGCACTGGTTAAGCGCATTGCGCAGATTGATGTCACCGTGACCGAGACAGAAACAGAAGCATTAATTCTTGAGCACAATCTGATTAAGCAGTACCAACCGCCCTACAATATTTTACTGCGCGACGACAAAAGCTACCCCTATATCTTCCTGTCGGACAAAGATAAATGGCCGCGATTGTCTTTTCATCGTGGACCGAAAAAAGCCAAAGGCACCTATTTCGGCCCATTCCCCAGTGTTAATGCGGTGCGTGAGAGCTGTCTCTTATACACATCTCCGAGCCCACGAGACCAGAGAGGATCTCG
>CAJXVK010000062.1 GCA_913060735.1 uncultured Cellvibrionales bacterium | reverse complement strand
ACACTAGATCGCTCGTCGGCAGCGTCAGATGTGTATAAGAGACAGATATTAAGCTCGCTATTGTATATCCCAACATCGAATAAGTCCGTTTTTAAGCGCTTTTTTAACTAGTCCCTCTGCGCAGTTGCGGGCATAATGTCGGAGCAGTCTGGCCAAACAAAGAGAACCCATGCCACGTAAAACTATCCATCGCTTTCTACCGGATATAGGCCGCATAATCCAGCGCCCATCGCTGCGCTGGATTAACGCCATCTCTCACGACCCCAATCTGCTGCATCTCAACCGTCACTCTGTATCTCTGGCTATGTTTATAGGGATTTTTTGCGCCTTTATCCCCCTCCCCGGTCAAACCATTATTACTGCCTTTATGTGCTTTTGGCTCGGCGCTAACCTACCCATGGGCGTGGTGGTCATCTGGATAAGCAATCCAATCACTATTCCACCGATGTTTTATCTTACCCATCAGCTGGGGAGTTTCTTGCTCGGCAGCGAACCGGTAGATTTTACCGTGGCGCTAGACTGGGAATGGTTTTCAAATATCGGCTCAGCAATACTGCTGCCCCTAATTACGGGTAGCCTGCTCTGTGGGATTATATTGGGTTCAATTGGCTACTTTTTGATTCTTTATCTGTGGCGCTGGAAAGTCATCAAGAACTGGGAGCGGCGCAAAGATTTACGCCTTGAACAGCAGAGCCGCAAAAGCTAAGACCGCAGCTCTTCGGCTGGCGCCATGCGACTGGCACGCACCGCAGGGTAAACCGTCGCCAAGATATTCAATGCTATGGCCGTAGCAGCGATGCTCGCCACGTCCGACCAACGCATATCCACGGGAATATAATCAATCGGGTACACAGCTGTATTGAGAAAAGTCGTGCCTAGCATAGTTTCAATCCAACCTACTAGATCTGCCACCCAGTAACAACCCAACACGCCAAAGAGCACACCGATGGAAATTCCAAACAACCCGATCATAGTGCCCTGAACGAGAAACAGTTGAACGATATTTGCTCGCGACAGCCCCAATGTTTGCAAGATGGCAATATCTCTACGCTTATCCACCACTGACATCATCAGCATCGAAATCACATTAAATGCGGCGATAGCCACAATTAAAAAAATCAGCAGCCCAACCATATTGCGGGACAACTGAATAGCCTGATAAAGATTGCCATGGGTCTGAAACCAATCGCGAAAGCCATAGCCAAAGGGCAACTCATCAAGCAGTGCATAGCCTATACGCCGCGCATCAAACTCATCTGCCACTTGTAATCTAAATCCCTGCACTAGGCTGGGAATATCGGCAATCTGCGCCACCTGCTCAAGAGACGCCAGTCCCAGTACCTGATCAAGTTCAGTATGGGTGGCAAAAATACCCACTACCTGAAAAGAATAGGCTGCGGTTTTACCGCCACTGATAGGTGGAATAATCACACTGACGCGCTGGTTGACCCTGACATTTAAATCTTCAGCAATAGATTCAGACAGCAACAGCTGATTGGCCAACGGCACGCTTAAGCCATGCTCCGTAAGCACAGAGTCCAAACCCTCTGGCACTGCATCCACAGACAGTCCCAGTAGTTGCAATGGCCGAGTTTGTTGGCGGCTGTGAATAAGACCATCCACTTGATTGTATGGGGTCACCTCGGTAACCATCGGCAGCTGGGCAATAGACTGCCGCTGCTGTCGCCAGTCGGCAACGCCAGTACTGTGAATAAGCTGCACATGAGGCACTACGGAGAGAATACGCTCGCGCAGTTCACGATCAAAACCATTCATCACCGACAGCACCACGACTAATAAGGCAATACCCAGCACCAGCCCGGTAATGGCCAACATCGAGATAAATGAGACCAATAAATTGGAGCGGCCGCCGGACCTAAAATAGCGCAGCCCCATAAATAGCGAAACCGGTTTAAGCATGGGTTATATCCGCGAGTGTTCCATTTTCTAGTTTGACCGTTCTATCCATCCGCGCGGCAATTGCAGGGTCATGGGTGACCACCACAAAGCAGATACCCAATGATGTATTGAGCTCATCAAGTAAATCCAAAATGGACGCCGCAGTATAGGGGTCAAGGTTGCCCGTGGGCTCATCCATCAATACCACCGATGGCTCAGTGACCAGTGCCCGAGCAATGGCCACACGTTGACGCTCACCGCCAGATAACGCGGCAGGCTGATGGTTTAGACGCTCTCCAAGACCAACACGCGCCAGCAGCTTACTGGCCCTATCCCGCGCTGCAGCCACAGATGCCCCACCAATCAGACAGGGCAATGCTACATTTTCGAGGGCTGAAAACTCGCCCAACAGATGATGAAACTGATACACAAAGCCTACATGCTGATTACGCCATGCGGCTCTTGCCGATGTGCTCTGAATACTCCAATCGCGGCCACAGACCTCAACAGATCCTGAGTTGGGATCATCCAAACCACCAAGCAAGTTCAATAATGTCGTTTTACCCGACCCCGAGACACCAACAATTGCCAGCTTCTCACCCTGATTAACCTGCAGACTAATACCCTCGAGCACCGACAGCTGAGTATCCGCCTGCTGATAGATACGACTGAGGCCACTGGCTAGTAATACAGGATTAATGGTCATAGCGCAGAGCCTCCGCAGGCAGGACTTGTCCGGCACGCCATGCCGGATAAAGTGTTGCTAAAAAACTGATCATAAAGGCGCTACCAACAACTGAGGCAACGTCGGCTAATAAAATTCGTGATGGCAGCGCACTGATTAAATAAACACTGGGATCGAATAGATAGATTCCCGCTACTTGTTCAATCAAGCCGACAACATCGCCAATAAAATAGGCCAGCAAGCAACCCAGTAATGTGCCAGCAACAATGCCCATGGTGCCTACAGCCATACCCTGCACCACAAAAATACGCATCACCAAACTGGAGGTGGCACCCATGGTTCGCACCACGGCAATATCTCTGCGCTTATCGGCGACCATCAAGACCAGACTGGCAACAATATTAAAGGCCGCAACAGCAATAATGACTGACAGTAGTAGACTTACAACTACTTTCTCCATGCGCATTGCCTGAAATAATGTCCCCATAGAATGGGTCCAGGAGCGCCACGCAAGGCCGGGCAAAACTATCTCGCCAACCTCGGCGATCCATTGGTCTGCGACATAGGCATCTTCTAGCTGCAACTGCATGCCCTGAAAACTATTGCCCAGACGCAATAATTTGCGCGCATCTTGCTGATGAACAAAGGCCACTGAGGAATCCACCTGCGCGCCAACTTCAAAAATACCTGTCACCCGTAATGCTTTAATTCTTGGAAAGATACCGGCTGGCGTCACCGTTATATCGGGCATTGTGACCTGCACTCGGTCCCCCACAAAAACATTTAATCTGCGCGCCACCTGACTGCCAAGTACAACGCCAAACTCCCCCGGCTGTAATTGCTCTAAATAGCCACTGATCATATGTTCCTTAAGCATGTCCAGCGATGCCCACTGGGGGTCAACACCCTGAAGCATCACGCCAGATTGTTCTGTCTCATGGGACAGCATCGCAAAACTCTGCACCATGGGCACCACCGAGCGAATATTGGTGTCAGCCATGATTTGCGGTCTCAATGTATCAATATCATCGGCGGTAAAGCCCTGCGTTCGAACCACAGTAATATGCGGCACCACACGCAATAGACGGTTTTTGATCTCGCGGTCAAAGCCATTCATCACCGACAGCACCACAATCAGCGCCGTCACGCCCAGTGCCATGGCGCACAGCGAAAAGCCCGAGATAAAGGATACAAATCCTTCTCTACGCTTACTGCGTGTGTAACGTAAGCCAATAAACAGTGGGAGATTTTTAAACATGAATAGATTAAACCCGAAAGCCCCACCACACACAACATAAGGTGATTTTAGCTCGTGATATTAGTTGCATTTTTATGCCGCTGACCCTTTGACTTAGATCTGATCAGGATTTATAGGTTGATAACCAGCCCCTGTTTTACACGGAACTATCTCCTACAATTAGTCTATTGCAACTTAACCAGATTGGGTTTTGGCCATGAAAAAATGATATTAGGAATGCTTTTGGTGCGCTTTAACCTAGCTGTAGAACCTGAACAACTCGCCCTGCCAGCTGGTGAGCAGACGCGTTCTTCTGAATTGAGCTTACTGGGCCGAAGCATGGCTAAAAAGCAGTTCAGAGGCCTTTCAGGACCCGAGTGAATTCCAAGACTCAGTGGGTGAACCGCCAAGTTTGGGACTAAGAGGGTTTTACGGCCTATTTTGAACAGAGCTGGGGGCTTCACGTCGTCATTCAGCACCCGCAGAACAAGTAAGCCCCACAAAAAAGTTAGGCCTGTTTACCCTCAAAGGACCTGCGGTCACGACTGACTCGATTGAGACCATTCATCGACGCAATACGATAGGCTTCGGCCATGGTCGGGTAGTTAAAGGTGGTACGCAGGAAGTACTTGATACTGTTTGCCTCACCCTTCTGACTCATAATGGCCTGGCCGATATGAATAATCTCCGCCGCCTCGGCACCGAAGCAATGAATCCCCAGAATTTCCAACGTGTCCTGGTGAAATAAAATTTTCAGCATACCCACTTCTTCGCCAGAGATATGTGCTCTGGCTGTATCTTTAAAGTAGGCGCGGCCTATCTCATAAGGCACTTTTTGTTCGGTCAGTTCTGACTCATTCTTACCTACGAAGCTAATCTCAGGGATAGTCCAGATACCAGTGGCCACATCTTCAACTCGGTACTGATCTTCCATACCGCACATATGTGAGGCAGCAAAGCGGCCCTGATCATAGGCAGCACCGGCCAGTGATGGCCAGCCAATCACATCACCGGCGGCATAAATATGTGGCACAGCAGTTTGATAATCTTTGTTGACCTTTAGCTGCCCACGCTCATCCGCTTCAAGGCCCGTATGCTCCAAGCCTAGACCTTTGGTGTTACCGGAGCGGCCATTACACCAAAGCAATGCTTCACCATGAATACGCTTGCCTGACTTAAGCTCCAGAGTTACACCATTTTCATTGCTGCTAACGCGCTCGTACTCTTCATTGTGACGCACCATGACATTGAGATCGCGCAGGTGGTAGCTCAGCGCATCAGAAATCTCATCATCGAGGAAGTTCATCAACCACTCCCTAGTATTAACCAGATCGACACGAGTATCTAAGCCAGAAAAAATTGACGCATATTCACAGCCAATAACACCTGCGCCGTAAATAATTATATTTCTCGGGGTGTTATCAAGCTTTAAAATGCTATCGCTATCAAAAATAGCCGGATCGTTAAAATCAATATCTGCAGGCCGATAAGGACTGGAGCCTGTGGCCAGCAGAAAGTTTTTAGAGGCTATATTGGTAACCTTGCCATCGCTGCTGGTCACTGCAATTTCATGGGTTCCGGTAAATTTGGCGCGACCGATATGCATCTGCACACGGTTGCGAGCATAGCCTTTGGTACGACCCTGAACCTGTTTGGTAATCACATCATCGGCGGCTTTCATCACTTCTGGAAAAGAGAACCAGCGCGGCTCGCCTACCGCACGAAACATCGGCATGGTGTTGTACTGCATCATACGGCGAACAGATTGGCGCAGTGCCTTAGAGGGAATGGTGCCCAGATGGGTGCAGCTGCCACCCGCCATAGCACGCTCGTCAACAATCGCTACCCGCCAGCCCTGTTTAACCGCGCTCATCGCAGCGCCTTCACCGGCGGGCCCACTGCCAATTACCACTAGGTCATAGGAGAGATCTGACATGATTGTTACTCCCCTTTATTTTCTACAACGCTTGATTCAGCGGCATTGTAACCAAGTGATGTCTCACCTAAATCCGTCTGTTCGTCACATTTATTTGGATCACCGCCACAGATGTCGCAGTTATAATTTGCTTCCCCCAACGCGGCGCCAACACCGCCACAGGAACCGGCGATAGGTTTACCACCCATAATCACGCCAACGGCCATAGCGGCAATTAGCAGGCCAAACATAACAATGGTCAGCAGTATCTCAGTCATCTTTAACTCTCTTTTGGGCATTTACATAGGGCTCAAATGCGCGGCTATGGATCGCTTTAAACCCAGCGACATCTTTGACCAGCATATACAGGGGAATAGCCAACTCATTAGCCAGTGCCATGCCGTCTTTATCACCCAGTACCATAAAAGCCGTGGCCCAGGCATCTGCATCGGCGCACTGCTCAGCCAACACGGTCACCGATGCTAAGCTGTGGGTAATAGGTCGGCCGGTACGCGGATCTATTGTGTGCGAGTAACGCACGCCCTGCTGTTCAAAATAGTTTCGGTAATCACCCGATGTGGCGACGGCCATATCCTGTACCCCAATAATGCGCTCTACCTGAGGCATTAAACTAGGTAGCTCTATCGCCACGCGCCAGGCCATGCCTTCAGGGTTGGAGCCGCTAAGACGCATCTCACCGCCCACCTCGACCAGATAGTCTGGCAGTGCCAGCATTTCTAGCAGGTCGGCTACTAAGTCAACAGCGTAGCCTTTTGCCACCGCTGACAGATCTACCCGCACTGGCTTTGACTTGGCTAATTCACTATTGTTGAAGGTCAGATATTGAAAGCCAAGTTCGGCTTTGGCCGCATCAATTTGCGCCTGCTCTGGGACCACATCGGTCGCTATAGGGCCGAAACCCCAGAGGTCGACCAAGGGCCCCACTGTGGGGTCAAAGGCACCGCCACTGCGCTCCCAAACGGTCTTGCTGACCGCCAGTACCCGAGCAAAGTCAGCCGATATCTGCTGGCTGCTGCCAACCGCTAGATCATTAAACTGGCTGAGCTCTGACGCTGCTTTGTACGTCGACATAGAATGATCAACAATATCTAACACTGCGTCGATACGATCGGCGAGATCATCAGGCGCCGGCTGGTCCGCCACCACAGTCACATGGTAGGTGGTACCCATTTTGGACCCAGAGATTTTAATAATCTCGGGACCAGAGTCACAGCCCGCCAGCAATAAAACAACGCTGATAAAAACCAAAAACGAGGCTTTGTTAAGAAGCCCCGTTACTGTCTTGCTCTGCGATAGCTTATCCACCAAAGTCATCGAGGAAAATATTCTCCTGCTCAACACCTAGGTCGACTAGCAGCTTAACCACTGCCGCATTCATCATCGGCGGCCCGCACATATAGAACTCACAGTCCTCTGGTGCTTGGTGATCCTTGAGATACTGCTCGTACAGAACATTGTGAATAAAGCCGGTAAGGCCATCCCAGTTATCTTCGGGCTGGGGGTCAGACAGTGCCAGATGCCAGTCAAAGTTATCATTCTCTGCGGCCAACATATCATATTCATCATCGTAGAAGCATTCGCGCAGTGAACGAGCACCGTACCAAAAGCTAATTTTTCGATCAGACTTGATACGCTTAAGTTGATCGAAGATATGCGAGCGCATAGGTGCCATACCAGCACCACCACCAATAAATACCATCTCTGCATCTGTGTCTTTGGCGAAGAACTCACCAAAGGGACCATAGACAGGGATCTTATCCCCTTCCTTAAGACTAAATACATAGGAAGACATCTGGCCCGGTATAATGCCAGTAGAGCCAGGAGGTGGCGTAGCAATACGAATATTAAACTTAACCACACCTTTTTCATCTGGGTAGTTGGCCATGGAGTAGGCGCGAATAACAGTCTCATCGACAATCGACTCATGCTTAAAGAAATCAAAGCGCTCCCAGTCACCGCGGTACTCTGCATCGATATCGAAGTCAGCGTACTTAATATGGTGAGGTGGACATTCCAGCTGCACATAACCACCGGCGCGGAAATCAACATCTTCACCCTCTGGTAGCTTGAGTGTCAGCTCTTTGATAAAGGTGGCAACATTGGGGTTGGATACAACTTCACATTCCCAACGCTTAACACCAAATACCTCTTCAGGCACTTCCACATGCATATCTTGCTTCACAGGTGCCTGGCAAGACAGTCTCCAGCCCTCATCAGCTTCACGACGATTAAAATGCGCTTCTTCGGTGGGCAGCATAGAGCCGCCACCCTCAGAGATCACACATTTACACTGAGCACAGCTACCGCCGCCACCACAGGCTGAAGGCAAAAACAAACCAGCATTGGAAAGTGTCTGCAGCAGCTTGTCACCTGCGGGCACAGTGATGGTTTTTTCGCCGTTAATTACAATATTGACATCACCAGAGGAGACTAGCTTGCTGCGCGCAGCCAGGATAAAGGCGACCAATGCCAGAATCACTGCGGTAAACATACCTACGCCAAGAATAATTTCTGTATTCATACTTTATTACTTCTCCGTAATTACAGGATCGTTATTAGTTTCTAAAGATCTATGCCGCCAAAGGACATAAAGCCAAGAGAAATCAACCCGACGGTAATAAATACGATGCCCAGCCCCTGTAGGCCTTCTGGAACATCACTATATTTTAATTTTTCACGAATTCCAGCCAATACTGCAATCGCCAGAGCCCATGAGGTGCCTGAACCGATACCATATACCACTGACTCAGTAAAATTGAAGCCACGCTCAGACATCAGTAGAGAGCCACCGAGAATTGCACAGTTTACTGTGATCAATGGCAGAAACACGCCCAGCGCGTTGTAAAGCGCAGGAACATACTTGTCCAGCACCATTTCTAGGATCTGCACTATGGCGGCAATAACACCAATAAAGCACAGGTAGATCAGAAAGCTCAGATCAACATCGGGCAAACCGGCCCAAGCCAGTGCGCCGTCAGCCAGTAGGTAGGTCAACAGTAGGTTATTTACCGGAACGGTAATCGTCTGAACCACAATAACGGCGATACCTAAACCAATAGCGGCGTCAATTTTCTTTGATAACGCAATAAAGGTACACATACCGAGGAACATGCTAAGGGCGATATTATCAATAAAAATCGCGCGGACTAAGATACTCAGATAATGTTCCATTAGGCGACCTCACTCGGGCGACTGTTCGCAGTAATTTTAAAGTCCGGTGTCTCCACCTGCTTCTTATCGCGGATCCGGATAACCCAGATTAACAGGCCAATCAGGAAGAAGGCACTGGGCGGCATTAGCATCATGCCGTTGGCAACATACCAGCCGCCATCAGTGGTTAGAGCAAAGACCTCGTAACCCCAGAGTTTGCCAGCACCGAATAGCTCGCGGAAAAAGCCCACCAACATCAGTATCATGCTGTAGCCTAAACCATTGCCAATACCGTCATAAAAACTCGCCATTGGCGGGTTCTTCATAGCAAATGCTTCAGCGCGGCCCATCACAATGCAGTTGGTGATGATCAAACCAACGAATACCGACAGCTGCTTGCTAATATCGTAAGCCACGGCCTTAAGCACCTGATCCACCACAATGACCAGCGAGGCAATAATAGTCATCTGCACAATAATACGAATGCTACCGGGGATATGGTTGCGAATAATAGATACAAAAAGATTAGAAAAAGCCGTTACCGTCGTCAGTGCCAAACACATAACAAATGCCACTTTTAGGCTCGAGGTTACCGCCAGCGCTGAACAGATACCGAGCATCTGCAAGGCGATGGGATTGTTGGCAACAATCGGCTCGACTAAGGTGTCTTTAACTTTTGACATAATTTACGCCTCCCCTGCTTTTAAATAATTGATTAGAGGTCGAAAGCCCTCATCACCGAGCCAATAGCGCACCAGATTATCAACACCTCTGGTCGTTAATGTAGCGCCAGCCAGACCATCGATCTGTGACTCAGAACCGGCGCGGCTCATATCGGCCTTGCCTTTGAGTACATTGATAACCAACTCGCCCTGATTATAGGCCTGCTTACCAATCCAGCCCGCCTTCCATTTGGGGTTATCCACTTCACCACCCAAACCCGGCGTCTCTGTGTGTTCATAGAACCCAATGCCAGCAACGGTCTGCAGATCAGCTTCTAGAGCCAAGAATCCATAGAGCGTTGACCAGAGACCGTAGCCCTTGACCGGCAAAATAATTTTCTCAATACCCTGCTCGCCCTCAACCAGATAAACGGTAGCATAGTTTGCGCGACGCTTAATCTTAGCTGGGTCCTGCTTTGGATCCAGAGCCACTGACATAGCTGGGTCTTTAGACGCCTTGCGCTGATCATAGCTGGCGGCATCGACGGCATCGGTAAAACGACCTGTTTGCAGATCAACAACCCGCGTACTGATCTGCTCAAACTGAGTCTCAATCGATACACCCTCTTGCAGCAGTCCGGCTGAGGCCAGAATATTGGTCTTTAGATCCAATAACTTATTAATTTCTTGAGTGGGTCGCAAAATCACTGCCGCGCTAGATACAACAACAGCGCAGACAACACATAGAGCAAGAGCGACACCAAACGTTTTAGAAATACTGTCATTACCCACGAGCCAGTCTCCTTTTAATATTGCCCTGAACAACCCAGTGGTCGAAAAGTGGCGCAAATAGATTGGCAAACAAAATTGCCAGCATCATGCCCTCTGGGAACGCGGGGTTTACCACACGAATCAGAATAACCATCACACCGATCAAAATGCCGTACCAGAATTTACCTGTATTGGTCATGGCCGCAGATACAGGATCTGTGGCCATAAAGATCGCGCCAAAGGCGAAACCACCAATAACCCAGTGCCAGTAAAATGGCAGCGCAAACATCGGGTTAGTGGAATCTATGCTATTGAACAGCATAGACAGCAGCGCAGAGCCAATCAGCACACCAGAAATAATTCTCCAAGAGGCGATGCGCATAACCAGCAACAATGCTGCACCCATAAGAATAGCCAGGGTTGAAGTCTCACCTATAGAGCCTTGAATAGTACCGATAAAGGCCTGAGTCCAGGTCACACTCTCTTGCAGTGCAGCCATGCCATCAGCGGCCGCAATGGATAGCATGGTAGCGCCTGTGTAGCCATCGACTGCAGACCATACCGCATCACCAGACATATAGGCTGGGTAGGCAAAGTAAAGAAATGCTCGGCCAGTCAGTGCGGGGTTAAGGAAGTTTTTGCCAGTACCGCCAAATACTTCTTTACCAATGACAATACCAAAGCTAATACCCACAGCGACCATCCACAACGGCAGATCAGGTGGGCAGCACAGCGCGAACAATATAGAGGTAACAAAGAAACCCTCATTAACTTCATGGCCACGAACCGAGGCAAAAAGAATTTCCCAGATACCGCCAACAATAAACGTTGTCATGTAGATAGGCAGGAAGTAGGCCGCGCCATGAACCATATTATCCCAAACGCTTGTGGCATCGTAGCCAGCAAGCAGACCAATAAACACACCTCGCAGCCCCTCTTGGGAGACCATGCCCATATCGGCCATAATGCTGTTGGCTTGGAAACCAATATTCCACATACCAAAAAACATGGTTGGAAAAGTCGCCAGCCAAACAGTGATCATAACGCGCTTTAGATCAATACCATCGCGAACATGGGAGCTGTTCTTGGTAATATCAGAAGGCTTATAAAGTGCCGTATCCACAGCTTCAAAAAGCGCATACCAGCTTTCCCACTTACCGCCCTTATGAAAGTTGGGCTCAACTTTATCGAGAAGATTACGCAACATTAGCTTAACCCTCCTTTTCAATTTTAGTTAGGTTGTCACGAAGAATCGGGCCGTATTCATACTTGCCCACACAGCAATAGGTGTAGAGACCTACGTCGTCTTCGTCCAGTTCCAAGCAGCCCAGCTTTTGCGCCATATCAGTGTCACCAACAATCAGCGACCGCAGCAATTGCACTGGCAGTAAATCCAACGCAGTCACATCTTCATAACCACCCACTGGTACCATGGCGCGTTCGCTACCATTAGTGCTGGAGGTCATATTGAACAATTTCTTGGTCAATGAGGAAACAAAGATAGGTAGTGCAGAGTGCTTGTCGACGCCAGCGCGCAGATAGTGGAATAACTGACGCTCGCGACCTTCGCGAATCACCGATACCTGAGCGTGGTAGCGCCCCAAGAAGGCAAAGGCACCCGCCGCTTTGCGACCAGCCAAAACCGACCCTGAGATCATACGATTTTCGTCATTTGCCAGCTCACCAATCACTAATTGATTGAGGTTGGCACCCAGCTGAGTCGTCAGCAAACGCGGCTGATTAACCTGAGGGCCAGCCAGAGCAACGACACGGCTGGTATCAACACGTCCAGTCGTGAACAGAGCACCAATGGCAATAACATCCTGATAACCAATGGTCCACACTGTTTTATTGGCGCTAACCGGGTCGAGATAGTGAATATGAGTGCCAGCCAGACCCGCAGGATGAGGTCCACTAAAGGCCACTTCGCGCACACCGTCTACTTCGTCACCGGCGACACCGGACTGAGGAGCCACACAGAGATTGACCGGCCCCTCTGTTAGACCAGTCAACACTTTCAGACCGTTGACAAAGTCTTCACTGCGCTGGGCAATAATTGGCGCGGGATCTGCCGCCAGAGGATTGGTATCCATGGCTGTGACAAAAATCGAGGACGGGATTGAATCAATCGCTGGAACTTTGGAGTAAGGACGCGTGCGCAAAGCCACCCACTGTCCCGAGTTCACCAGGTTCTCAACAATGGCCGTGCGCTCTAATGAGCCGAACTGATCGGCCTGGTAAGAGGCAAAACTTTCAGCCTCGTCACCATTAATATCAATAACCAGAGATTGAAAAACACGGCGCTCACCGCGGTTAATAGCAACCACCGTACCCGCCGCTGGCGCAGTAAACTGCACCCCCGCGTTTTTCTTATCGGTAAATAATACTTGGCCCAGCTTCACGCGATCACCTTCGCGCACTGCCATGGTAGGCTTCATTCCCGGGTAATCGGACCCGATAATCGCCACCTGGCTTATTGCCGGACCATCGTGAATAACCTGCTCTGGCGCACCAGAGATCGGCAGGTCTAATCCGCGACGAACTTTAATCATAGAAATACCACTACTCAAATTTAAATTACGGTCATCGGGCCATTGGCCCAGCCTGAACCCTCTTTAAAAGGCCAGGAAATTCGGTGTTTTAAGCTGTAAGTTCGCCGATTGGACTTAAACTGCGTCAGGCGAGTTAGAATTGCGCGGAAGTATAA
>CAJXVK010000061.1 GCA_913060735.1 uncultured Cellvibrionales bacterium | reverse complement strand
ATCGCTCGTCGGCAGCGTCAGATGTGTATAAGAGACAGATATTAAGGTGACTGTTAAAAATATTAGTTTAAGGCCCTATTTAACAAAAACTATCCTGTTAGCATCCATTCTACTAGGTGGACTATCCAGCTGCGCCAGCACATCAACTGATGATGAAAAAAACTATAGAGTCGATCGCTACAGCCTAATCCGCAGCGCCAACTACACTCAGCGTGAACTGCTGGCATTGCAATTAAATAATACAGCTGCGGTAAATGAACAGCGTCATCAACTATTAGTGGGAAGTTATTGCGACCTTATTGCTCGAAACGCCATTTATAGCGCCGACCAATTCAATGCCTGTTCGAATTCTGATGATACTAATAGCCAGCGTCCTGTCACCGGCCAATGCGTCGCTAATTTCCATCGCTGTATTAAAACCTGTGATCTGCGCAGCCGTGACTGCAGCACATGTGAAACCGCCGCAACAACCTGCCTCAACTCAAGCCAGACTAGAGGAATCGCTCTAAGCGAGACGCTATAAATAAGGAGTTAAGAATTTAGAAACACCGAACCATAACCTGTGGTACTTTGGTGCTAGGGCGGCTACAACTATAGTTGTAGCCGCCCTAGGACCATTTTTTATCCTCAGCCTTGCTCTATCCTGCAGCCAAACTCCTCACCTGCATCCAATAACCACTGAGCTATATAATCTACAAAACTGCGTCTTATAACCAGATCATAAGAACCATCGGACCTATTGCTTATAACTGCAGAGGCCTTGGCGAAGGTGGTTTGAACTGCCCGACCAGCGTTTGATGTGGCGAGGTCCCAGGCTTCAAAGTCATACACAGTGGATTTTTTAAGAACGGTCGCAACACCGACCCCTCGCAGATTAATACAGGTCTGCCCCCCACTTACATCAACAATGGCAATATGTCCTTTGAGTGCTTTGCGCAGTGCCGCCTCTATTATTTGTGCCTGACCAGCACTCTCTATAACCAGCCACTCGCTGGGGCCAAGCCAATAGATGCTGGTATTGCCCTCTTGGTGATAGGTGCATGACTTTAATGGCAACACAACGCCTAAGGTTTCAGCGACCGCAGCACAAAATGCGATATCGTTGCTATCACCGCGCAAGATTAAGTGCGCACTCAAAGGGGCCTCTTTTACCACCAGACCACATTCTGCTTCGGCATTAAATAACTCATCAGCGCTGGTGCTTTTATTAAATGAGGACTGAAAATAAAACAGCGGTGATTCCAGCTTAATTCCATTAGACATGGTGACGCTCTCCCTTCGGATCATAAAAAACGGAACTAACAATTTCTGACGCAATACTGCGCCCGTCTGCCAATGGGCAGTACACCACTTGCCCCAACCTTTTATGACCGCCTTTAACCACGGCAAGGGCTATGGAATGCCCCAGACTGGCACTGTAATAGCTCGAGGTAACATGACCCTGCATAGCCATAGGTATTTTCTGCTTTGCATCAAACACCACCTGTGCGCCCTCAGGTAAAACCTCTTTATCATTCAAAGGTTTTAGGCCTACCAACTGCTTGCGATTACTGCGTACCGTATCGCTGCGCTGCAGAGATCGCCTGCCAATAAAACTGAAGGCTTTATTTTTACCTACGACCCAGTCCATATTCATATCAGCCGGTGTCATCGAGCCATCAGTGTCTTGTCCAACAATAATAAAGCCCTTCTCAGCACGCAGAATATGCATGGTTTCAGTGCCATAAGGGGTGATATTAAACTCTTCCCCTGCGGCAATAAGCGCCTCCCAAATATGTCGACCATAATGTGCTGGCACATTAACCTCGTAGGAGAGCTCACCGGTAAAGCTAATACGGAAGACCCGGGCCTTAACTCCAGACACTGTGCCATCGCGCCAATCCATAAAGGAGAATGTGTCACTGGACAGATCAATATCACTGCATACCTTGGCAATAACCTTTCGGGCATTGGGCCCTGTAACAGTAGCTGTGGTCCAGTGATCAGTCACCGATGTGAAGTACACCTGCAGCTCTGGCCATTCGGTTTGCTGCCAAAGTTCCAGCCATGCCAGTACCCCTGCAGCACCGCCAGTAGTCGTAAACATCAGGTAGTGATTGTCACCCAAACAGGCGCAGACGCCATCGTCGAAGATCATTCCATCCTCTTTTAGCATCACGCCGTAGCGACATTTTCCTGGCGCTAGTTTTAAATATGAATTGGTGTACATGCGCGTAATAAACTCGGCGGCATCCGGCCCCTGAATGTCGATTTTGCCCAGCGTGCTGGCATCTAAAATACCCACACTATTGCGCACGGCTAGACCTTCACGATCGACTGCCTGTTGCATGGTTTCGCCTTGCTTGGGGAAGTACCAGGGTCGCTTCCACTGGCCAACATCTTCAAACTGAGCGCCCTGCTCTACATGCCAACGATGTACCGCCGTATAGCGCTCGGGATCAAATAGGTTGTTCACATCGCGGCCAGCAATGGCACCAAAGGTGGTCGGAGTATAAGAGGGCCGAAAGATGGTGGTACCGGTCTCGGCAATACTTTGATCTAGCGCATTGGCCAAAATTGCCATGCCATTAATATTGCCCAACTTGCCCTGATCGGTACCAAAACCTAATGCCGTGTAACGCTTAACATGCTCAACAGACTCAAAGCCTTCACGAACTGCAAGCTCAATACCACTGGCACTAACGTCTAGCTGGAAATCAACAAACTGACTTGGCGCGCGACTAGTTGTTTTGGTGTGTGGTACCAAAAATAATGCTTGCTGTGGCTGCTCTGAATACTCGTCAACGGCAATAGCTGGAAACTGCAAGTTGCCATCGCCATAACCGCTGAGCATAGCTGCTTGGGCACCGGCACTGGCGCCCTCTGACAGGCAACCCATTAAATCAAAGGTTCCTCTAGAGGCACCAGCAGAGCGCTCCTGCTGCTTGGAGTCACCAGGCCTGAAACCTACAATACTGGCATCCCATTCTGGCTTGGCCCCAGTGTGTGAGCTCAGATGAACAGCGGGACTCCAGCCTCCTGAACAGGCAATCAGGTCACAGGCCAAACGTCGAACAGCACCAGTGACCTGGGTACCGGCTTCATTAATGGGCGCAACCAAGGCGCGCTTCACGCGCTTACTACCCTGAGCCTCGATAAGCCCATGACCTGCGATTACCTCAATCCCCATAGCTTTTACCGCCGCCACAGTATCGCCGCAGGGGTTACTGCGAGTATCTACTACGGCAACCACTTCACGACCTATCCGCTGCCAGTCCAGAGCGGTCTGGTAGGCATTGTCATTAGTGGTAAATACAACTAACTTATTTCCGGGCGCAACCCCATAACGATTGACATAGGTAGACACGGACGAGGCCAGCATCACACCGGGAATATCATTGTGGGCAAACACCAAGGGCCGCTCAAAGGCACCGGTTGCCAATACTACCTGAGCTGCTCGCACTCGTTGCAAACGCTGACGCGCACCACGAGTGGATATCAGTCCCAGATGATCCGTGCGACGCTCTAAGATGGTTAAAAAGTTATGATCGTAATAGCCAAACACCGTACTGCGCGGAAGCATCTGAATATTGCTGTAGGCCATAAGTTCTGCCACTAAACTGGCAACCCAGAGTGGCGCAGCTATGCCGTCCACCTGTTGTTTGGACGCCAGTAAGGTACCGCCAAACTGTGACTGTTCATCGGCAATAATCACCCTTGCCCCTGTGCGTGCAGCTTCGCGAGCAGCAACGAGACCAGCTGGCCCTGCACCAACTACCAACACATCACAGTGCTGATTTAATTTGTCATAGCAATCTGGGTCTGCCTCAACCGGTGTTGCACCCAAACCTGCAGCCTTGCGAATAAAGTGCTCATAGGTCATCCACAATTTTTTCGGATACATAAAGGTTTTGTAATAAAAGCCAGGCGGCATCAGGCGACCAAAGGCTCCAATTAGACCCATTACATCAAAATTTACACTGGGCCAACCATTGACGCTGGAGGCTTGCAAACCCTGATACAGCTCTACCTGAGTGGCTTTAAGATTCGGAATTGTTCCAGCGCCTGAACCCAGCTGGACAATAGCGTTGGGCTCTTCAGCGCCATGACCAAATATGCCACGCGGACGCGCATACTTAAAACTGCGGCCGACAACATTGACACCGTTGGCCAATAGCGCAGATGCCAATGTGTCACCGGCAATGCCCTGATAGGCTTTACCATTAAACGTGAAATCAATCGCTACGCCGCTATGAGACTCTAATCTATTCTGGCTCATGAGTTGGCTCCGGTGATCGTTGGCTGGGTACCGGTTTTATAGGTTTCCAAAATTTCATAGGTCACTGTATTGCGCGTGGCATTAAAATAGCGTCGGCAACCCACAGCGTGATACCACATCTCATGGTGGATGCCGCGCGAATTAGTGCGGAAAAACAAATAGTCGCCCCAGTCTTTATCATTTAAGGCTTCAGGCGCCAGCGGTCGCACAATATGTGCTTCACCACCATAGCTAAACTCTTCCTCTTCGCGGTTTTCCTGACAGTGGGGGCAGTAAATTAGTAACATACTTTTCTCGTATCTAGTGGGCTACACCGGCAGCACCATGCTCATCAATCAGCGCGCCAGTATTAAATCGATCAACAGTAAAAGCTGCTGCCAATGGATGGGGCCGGTCATTGGCGACCGTATCGGCAAAAACATAACCAGAACCGGGCGTGGCCTTAAACCCGCCCGTTCCCCAGCCGCAGTTAAAGTACAGCCCCTGCACTGAGGTCTTACTAATAATTGGGCAGGCGTCTGGACAGGTATCTACAACCCCGCCCCATTGGCGATTCATGCGCACGCGACTAAAGGCTGGAAATAATTCGCAAATTGCCTGTATGGTATGTTCCACCACATTGAATGAGCCGCGCTGTCCATAGCCGTTGTAACTGTCGACACCGGCACCAATAACCAAATCACCTTTATCTGACTGACTGATATAGCCATGCACGGCATTGGACATAACCACTGTGTCTAAACAGGGTTTAACCGGCTCGGATACAAGCGCTTGCAAAGGACGCGACTCGACTGGCAATCTCAGCCCCGCCATAGCCGCAAGCACCCCTGAATTACCTGCAGTGACACAGGCCACTTTGCGAGCGCCAATAAAGCCATTGCTGGTCTCAACGCCGACTACGGCGCCCTCTTTGCGGCGAATACCTGTCACTTCGGTCTGCTGAATTAAATCTACACCCAGTGCATCGGCGCCCCGCGCATAGCCCCAGGCCACCGCATCATGCCGCGCAGTACCACCGCGCGGCTGCCATGAAGCACCCAGAATTGGGTAGCGGCTATCGCGAGAAATATTAATTAATGGGGCGATCTCTTTGATGCGCTCGGGGCTAACGACTTCGCCATCGATACCATTGAGACGGTTGGCATTCACCCGCCGCTCAATGTCACGCATATCTTGCAAGTTGTGGCCCAGATTAAGCACACCGCGCTGACTAAACATAACATTGTAATTTAGCTCTTGGCTGAGACCCTCCCACAATTTTAGCGACAGATCATAGAGCTGCGCCGCTTCGTCCCAGAGAT
Source organism: uncultured Cellvibrionales bacterium (assembly GCA_913060735.1). Taxonomy (GTDB): domain Bacteria; phylum Pseudomonadota; class Gammaproteobacteria; order Pseudomonadales; family Porticoccaceae; genus HTCC2207. The sequence continues at coordinate 7,639 of CAJXVK010000061.1, read as the reverse complement.
AATTAGAGCGAATAATCGTGGTGTTGCGCGCTGTATTACCGCCACCTAAATAACCTTTCTCAATCACCGCAATATTGGTAATTCCATGAACCTTGGCAAGGTAATAAGCTGTGGCTAAACCATGACCACCACCTCCAACAACAATCACGTCATAGTCTTTTTGGGGGCTTGGACTGCGCCATACTTTCTGCCAGTTTTCATGGTAGCTCAGCGCATTTTTTAGCAGGCTGAAGGCGGAATATTTTTTCATGGTCGTCACTCTACGCAATAGCGGTGTCTAGCCTCTATTGGAGCAATTAGCTCCAGCTCACAGATAGAAGAAAACCGACAACCTCAGCGTCAAAAAGCGACAAATGCTCGAAAATCGACCAAAATGGAAGTTACATTCAAGATAATAGGTAGTTTTGTTGTATAAAAACGCCTCCAATTCTACACTGCAGGCTGTTAAATCAACCTTGTTTGATGGTCGCCAATATGTCAAAAAAAACCAGCCACAGCAAAGTGTCACCCAATTTGTCGGTGGGTTTTGTGCTCATGCCAAGCTTTACCTTACTGCCCTTTTCGGCCTTTGTTGATGCCCTGCGGCTAGCCGCGGATGAAGGGGACCAAAGTCAGCAGATAAATTGTCAGTGGACGGTAATGGGTCCTAGCCTAGCCCCTATTTCATCCAGTTCTGGAGTACAGGTAAAACCCTGGGAAACCTATAGAGACCCTAAAGAATTTAACTATATTGTGGTGGTCGGTGGCCTGCTTTCAGAAACATTACAGGGCAGCCAGCATGTGATTAGTTATCTCCAACGAGCGGATCGAGCCCATGTGCCAATTGTTGGTTTATGCACGGGTTCGTTCGCGATGATTCGTGCCGGCCTTATGCATCAGCGACGCTGCTGTGTAAGCTGGTTTCACTATCGAGATCTGGCTGACCGCTACGCTGATGTTATTCCCGTAGCCGAACAGCTATTTGTCGATGATGGTGATCGTATTACCTGCGCTGGAGGCGCTGTGGCTGCAGATCTTGCGGCCTATATTATTGAACGCCATTTGGGACAGAGCTGGGCGCGCAAAAGTCTGCGTATTTTGGTGATGGATAGCCCGCGACCTGCCAATGCGCCTCAGCCTCAACCCGCATCAGATTACCAAGTAAATAATAAATGGGTTGTGCGAGCGCTATTATTACTCGAACAAAACCTGAGTCGGCCACTGTCCACTAATGAAATTGCTGACCGCCTTAGTATTTCCAAGCGCCAACTTGAGCGTTTATTTATGAGTGAAACTGGCGATAGCCTGCAAAAGTTTTACCGCAAAATTCGGTTAAATTATGGACTCTGGTTACTGCAGAACACTGAGCGTTTGATCACTGATATTGCTCAGGAAACAGGCTTTGCTGACACGGCACATTTCTCGCGTGCGTTTCGTGCCACCTTTGATAAAAAACCTACAGAATATCGCGCCTAACTAACCAGCACCCACACAGTTTTAGCGATGCACTCGTCGCTCATTACTGGGTGGCTTACCATACAGATCGCTGTAGCACTTACTAAAATGCGGCGCTGTAGAGAAACCGCAGCTAATCGCCACATCAATCACTGGAATGGAAGTCTGCAACAGGAGTAAACGCGCTCGGGATAGACGCAATTCCAGATAATATCTCGACGGCGCACAGTGTAAATATCGATTAAATAGACGCTCTAACTGACGGCGAGAGATACCTACATAGTTGGCCACCTCGTCTAGCGTTAACGGTTCTTCAATATTACTTTCCATCAATGTCACTGCATCCACCAAACGCGGCTGACTGGCACCAATAAGGTACTGAAGGGGCGCTCGCTGAGCATCTTTCTCAGTGCGCACTCGATCACAGGTGAACTGCTCAGAAATTTGCTGAACTAACTGATGACCATGAATACTGGCAATAAGATTAAGCATTAGATCAATGGAGCTAATGCCACCAGAGCAGGTGTAACGATCGCGATCAATCGCAAAAAGACTGGACGATAATTGCAGTTTAGGAAATTCTTCGCGCATACTGGCTAGGTTTTCCCAATGAATGGTACAGCGATAACCATCCAATAAGCCGGCACTGGCAAGCACATAGCTACCAGTGCAGAGACCGCCGAGTGGAATTTTATTTTTGGCAAAATTGCGCAGACTATCGAGGAGTTGCTTAGTGCAATAATCTTTGATGTTGTAACCACCACAGACCAGTAATATCTTGGCCTCTTCGGCTCGTTGAAGACCGCCATTAAGCTTTACTTCAAGGCCTGCGCTCGACACCACAGGTTCACCATCAAGGCTGTAGGTTGACCAGCGATAGAGCTCACGGCCACTAAGACGGTTAGCCATACGCAGCATACCCACGGCATTGGAGAATGTACTCAGGGTATATTCGGGCATTAATAAAAACCCTACATGAAGGGTTACTAAGGGCTCAACTGAATCTACAGCGATATCATCGGACATTTTCAAACGCCTTGTTTTATTTGGCACTCTTTCTGAGCGTCTTTTTAATGAGTATAGATCAAGAATCTAGTTTTTTAGAAGACTTTTTTTACACCAACTTATTGGGGTTATCGTCTTCGGCGCTTTCTACCACTGCTGTTATCTGAAACCTCCTTCAGTGGTGGTCTGGCGACCACGGTAAACAGATTTGGAAATGGATCTTTTTTGTTGGGAAAGGCCATCGCATCGACAAAATAATCCTGAAATTTCGGCTCCATGGCGGTCTCAATTTTCTCGATATTTTTAACCAGCGTTTCAATGGTATCTCGAGACTGACTATTTAAAAGTGCAATACGTGCACCAGTGCCAGCGGCATTGCCCGCTGAAGAAACCTCGCCCAGCACACAGTCGGGAATCAATCCCAAGACCATCGCATGCTGCACATTGATATGACTACCAAAGGCACCGGCCAAACGAATGCGCTCAACTTTTTGCGTGCCTATATGATCCATTAGCAATTTCACCCCGGCATAGAGCGCAGCTTTGGCTAACTGAATTTGACGAATATCATTTTGCGTGACCACAATCTGCGCTTCGTCATTGACTGGTGTATGTAACACATAGGACCAGGTGCGATCGTTTTGAATAATTCTTGGGCTGCGTGCTGCAAGTTCACCATCGACAATACCATCTACAGTGACTATGCCCGCCAGATACATCTCAGCAACCACTTCGATAATGCCGGAACCACAGATACCAGTCACACCGTGACTCTCAATGGCCAGATCAAAACCCTCTTCATCGGACCACAGATCGGAGCCGATCACTTTAAAGCGCGGCTCCAAGGTTTCGGGATTAATTCGCACCCGCTCGATCGCGCCAGTAGCCGCGCGCTGACCACAACTAATTTGTGCGCCCTCAAAAGCCGGGCCAGTGGGACTGGAGCAAGCCAGCAAACGTTCGCGATTACCCAGTACGATTTCTGCATTGGTACCCACATCCACCAGCAGGGTCATCTGATCCTGATTCTGTGGTTCCTCAGAGAGAATCATGCCTGCGGTATCTGCGCCCACATGACCGGCAATACAGGGCAATATATAAATTCGACCACCGCCATTAATCTTTAAATCTAACTCAGCGGACGGCATTTCCACCGCCGCATCTGTGGTCAGCGCAAAAGGCGCACCGCCTAATTCCACCGGGCTAATACCCAACAAAATATGGTGCATGATTGGGTTGGCCACCAACGAAACTTCAAGAATATCTTCAACATTGACCTCTATCTCCTCAGCTACTTCAGCAAATAGACTATTGAGTGCCTCGCGGATCACCAGCGTCATCTCCTCCGCCCCTTCCGGGTGCATCATCACGTAGGAGACACGACTCATTAAATCTTCACCAAAGCGAATCTGAGGATTCATCAGGCTAGCACTCGACAGTACCTCGCCGGTTGAGAGATTGCATAGATGGGCGGCAATCGTGGTTGAACCAACATCCACCGCGACCCCATAGGCCTTATCTCTAAAGCCGGGCCACAGAGCAATAATCTGGTGGTTTTTATGCACAGCAACCGTAATGCCGCGCTTACCTTCGGCCAAGACCGGCTGCAGGCTTTTTAATAATTTATTATCACAGGTTAGATTAGGTAATTCCCATTCCTGCTCCAATGCTTCGATCAGCCGCTGCAAATCCCCTTTGGGCACATGCATATCTGCTTCTTCTACCTGCACATAATAAAGCCTGGTGGCTGGGTCGAGACTAATATCTCGATACTCGGCATCTTTGCGCACAATCTGTCGATGCACCTGACTCTCGGGGGGTACATCGATAACCACATCGTCGAGTAATAGGGTATGACAGCTTAGGCGCCGGCCATTGGCCAATGGCGTTTTGCGTTCACCATATTTAATTTCGGTCGCGCACACCGGGGAGAGATGACTGCTATCGGAGTCAATCTGATGTTTAGTAAAAGACCCTTCGGCACAGATAATCTGACAGCGACCACAGAGGCCTCGACCACCACAGACCGAGTCGATATCCACACCCAATACTCGCGCCGCATGGAGCAGCGGTGTATTTATCGGAAAACTGCCGCGCCGACCGGAGGGGGTAAATACTACTTTGACCATGTCTTGCAAAATACGACTAGCCTCTTCTTCTGCGACCACCACGCACTCGCCCCTCGCCTTCAGCGACGGGCTCACGGTAGGCTTTTATCCAGTTGGTGCAGTTGGGATCATGGCCCATCATCACGTCGCCACCGCGCACTGCCGCCATCACTTCCGGATGCAGTGGGCTGGTAATGGCTGAGGTCATACCTGCACCCATGGCCATGGTTAAAAATGCACTATTAATACCATTGCGATTGGGCAGGCCAAAGCTCACATTGGAGGCCCCACAGGTGGTATTTACTTTTAATTCCTCGCGCAGACGGCGCACTACATGCATCACCTGTAGGCCGGCAGTGTTAATGGCACCTATAGGCATAACTAGGGGATCCACGATCACATCGCTGTAGTGAATACCATAATCAGCGGCACGCTCAACAATCTTTTTAGCCACGGCAAAGCGTTCATCCGGATCTTCTGAAATACCAGTTTCATCATTTGAGATAGCCACTACAGAGGCACCGTATTTGGCCACTAAAGGAAGTACTCGATCTAATACTTCATCCTCACCCGTCACCGAGTTTACCAGCGCCTTGCCCTGATAAACCGATAAGCCGGCCTCAAGCGCTTCAATAATTGAAGAATCAATACTGATGGGCGCGTCGGTAATCGACTGCACCAACTGAATCGCTTCGGCGAGAATACGCGGCTCATCGGCCAGTGGAATACCCGCATTCACATCCAGCATCTGAGCCCCAGCTGCAACCTGCGCCAATGCATCGGCTTCGACACGACTATAGTCTCCCGCCTTCATTTCTTCGGCCAAAATTTTACGGCCGGTGGGATTAATACGCTCGCCAATAATCACAAAAGGCTGATCAAAACCGATTTTGACTTCTTTGGTTGCGGAACTAATAGTCGTGATGGTCATGCTGTTCTCCAGAGTTTAACGATTCGGATACCAGGGGGTTCGATCTCCCAGCACCTTTGTTTTTTCTACTATTTCGGCGATCCGCTCTTCCTGGCGGTAGGCCATAATATGCACGCCACTAGCGCCCTCTATTTGGCGAATTTCATTAACCATATCAATACAGATATTCACGCCTTCCTGTTTTTGATCTTGGGCGCCCGCCAAGCGTTTAATGATTCCATCGGGAATATGCACCCCCGCCACATTGCTGCGAATCCACTCTGCAGATTTAGCCGAGGCCAATGGGCCAACACCGGGCAAAATAAAAATTTTCTTATCCAGACCCATATCCCGCACTTTAGACATATAGTCTTTAAGCATTTCAATATCAAAGCAGTATTGCGTCTGCACAAACTGCGCGCCGGCCGCGACTTTTTTTGCTAATCTAAGAGGCCGATAATCAAAGGGTGGCGCAAATGGATTGGCTGCTGCGCCCAAAAATACCTGTGGTGGCGATGTGATTTTGCGACCACTGAGAAACTGACCCTCGTCGCGCATACCGCGCAACATTTGCAGGCTGGTCATACAGTCCATATCAAAAACCGGCTTGGCTTCAGGGTGGTCGCCGGACTGCACTCCATCCCCAGTTAGACAGAGAATATTGGACACCCCCATGGCGGAAGCACCCAGCACATCACCCTGCATCGCAATACGATTTTTATCGCGACAGGAAATTTGCATAATCATTGAGTAACCGCGACGAGTGAGCAGCGCACACATACCGACGCTAGACATATGACAGTTAGCACCTGATCCATCTGTGGCATTAATCGCATCCACATGGCCATCAAACAGGGCCGCTCGCGCATAGACCTCATAGGGGTCGGCTGAATCTGGCGGCGCTATTTCTGCTGTCACCGCAAAATGGCCAGCACGCAACACGCGCTCCAAGCGGCCCGGGGAATCATGGCCTGGCAGTATTGGGAGGTTTTCTCCTACTAGAGGTTCATCATCGAAAATCATTCATCGACACCCCAATTTTTTCTCACCGCACGCAACCAAGCACTGGTACCTTTAAGTCGGACATCCACTGGTGCCTGAATAACCTGAATGGTAGATTCAGGGTTGCCAATACGTTTGCTGCCTTCCCATGACGTTACCCAGACACAGACCATATCCGGGTCGACTTCGCAGTTGCCATTGGCTCGCACACCACCACAGGGGCCATTGCGCAGTGTTTTGGGACAGTTCATCGGACAGGCCATTCCTGTTTCACCCAAGGTGCACTGGCCGCAGGATTTGGAGTCAAAAAGAAAACCTTTAACCAGCTTTTCAACCGCGAAAAATCCCGAATCCAAGCGTTGGTAACCCAGCCATTTAAGTAGTGGATATATGGTGGTCAGGCAGGTTTCTAGGCCTTTATAGACCCAGCGCAACCAGCGGGCATTATTGACCGACCAGTAGCGAACGGCTTTCATGCAGACTTGCCCGCAATACCTTTGCTGGCAATCAGCGCGGCAATATCTGCATTGGAATAGGCGGCCTCAATAGCATCAGCAAACTGCTGAGCAAGATCTTGAGGCGTATGTTCTCCATTAATCTCACTGTTGGCATCGCGGTTAATTGAGGTGGTGACCCGCCGCCAGTCCTCGAGATATTCATCACTGCCTCCTTTGCCTGCGCGCATAGCAGCGCGGTCAATGGCCGCCTGAAAACGGTGACTTAGCATAGCCTTGCCGCGAACACGACCACTTTTAACCAGCACCTGTGCAGGAATATCACGCCAAAATACTTCAATCTTTTGCATAGGGTCACCCAACTATCTAAATTTTAAAACTTGCTCTTGCAGGCCAGTCTCCAGGTCGCCGTAACCACTGTGTTCATGGCGAAACGCCAAACCCAAAAACTCAGCGGCTGCCTTGGCCTTAGTCACTAATTCTGTATCCAGTCGCTGTGATAAATAGACCACCAATCTGTAGTGAGCGAAATATTGATCCCGCAACTGTGGATATTTATCGAGCTTTAAACCTTTAACCATCAAGCGATCAAAGTTCTCGACCAAAAAATCTGTCAGATAAAAGGTACCCAGCTCCTGCTCGGCCAGATCATTAAATCGCCCTTCACCGGCATAAAACTGTCTCTTATACACATCTGACGCTGCCGACGAGCGATCTAGTGTAGA
>CAJXVK010000060.1 GCA_913060735.1 uncultured Cellvibrionales bacterium | reverse complement strand
CTCGTCGGCAGCGTCAGATGTGTATAAGAGACAGTATCTGTAACTGGTTATTACCTACTCGGCCACCAAGAACAAAATGCATCTCATCAACTGGTTGCAAAATTCTATCTTCGAGCATCCAGGGAACAAGCTCGGGCCATTTGCGCCCAGGTGCTGTTGGAACATCTACGTGATGCACCGCAACGCACTCCGATGGTACCCACAGGTTCATCGGTTGCGCGGCAGCGAGCCCAGGATCGCCATCGGGGATAAGCCGCTGATCCAGGCAGTAAATATGATCTGCTGAATGGCTCATGTTGTGATATCCCCAATCATTAAACATGCTGGCTGCACTGTGTTGATCTCCGTAGACTGATTAATAGCTTCTTCGCTCTCTAATGATTCGTCGGCAAATAATTGCTCAGCTGCTGACAGTTCTCGCGGCGCCTCTTCCGGCAAACTGGCTGGAACTACGATCACTTCCCGTGCGATTATCACTGGCTCATTGCGGCCGTTTCGATCCATTATACTTTTTACTTCGATGCGTGCCTCCCCTAGCGTGACCTGCATATAAAGCTCAAAGTAATGTGACTTTATATCAACAAGGCTGCTCGGCCAGCGCGCGGTGGCATCGGGCAGACTAATCTGCAGCGCATCACTAATATCTTGATGGAAGTCGCCAAGGGTTACAAATGGTCGACCCTCTGCCACAAGCTGCTTAAATTGCTCATCGACGTTGCCACCCAGCGCCATTAGCATCTCATCTGCAGCAGTATTGATATTAATCGTGGTCGGCACCGGTAAGGCGGTTAACCAGGGGGCCAAGCGCTGCACCTCATAGACTTCATAGCCACTGATAGCGGCCAGTTCGCTGATATCTGACACTATAGAATTAGCCGGTACGCGAGGTGGTCGCATACTGTCATAATCTGCCTGCTCGGCACCCCAGCTATTAATGGTGGATGAATCTTTATCCAGCCAATCAATGATGGTGGCAATTCGCGCAGGGTCGGCGGGCAGCTCTAGCAACTGTAATAAATGAAGCCAAACTTCAGCATGGCCAGTGATATTGGTATTCATTTCAGTTTTTAAAATTTGAGCATTGTAGCGGGCGAAATTATTGAGGTTAATTTTGGACTGTAGGTCGGCAATACATCCGCGCAACTCTCCGCCATCGACGGGCATGATTGGCATAGCCTGAGCCCAATCCTCCTTGAAATGATCAACATTGATGTCATCCAGTCGGTCTGACAGCAGGTCACGGGCCCAGTTTTCGCCACTGATAGCAAGCAGTAATGCCTGATCACTGTGCAGTGAGCTGGTAGCTTGGGAGACATCAATCTGGTGACGATAAAATATATTGGCCAGTGCCATAACCACTGCGAGCATTAGTATCAATGAGGCTAACAACGCAACGCCGCGCTGCCTTGCGCCAGCTGTAAATGTTGTGCGACTGCTGCTAAATATCATTGCGCATGCACCCCCGGAAACAACTTCGAGGTTTCGCTGCCAGACTCAAGCTCAATGGTGACGCGAATCATTTTTGGCAGCGCTCGAGGCGCTGTGGGTTTGTTGAGTGGCGGCCAGTTGGGGTCATACTCAAAAGTATCCGTCAAATGCTCAAAAACCACAGCCTCAACATTGTCCAGCAACAACATGGCAGAGCCATCATTGAGACGCGGCGACTCACTGATCGCCCAGGATGTGCGCACTAGCTGCTGGTCTTCATTGATTCGGTAATCAATACGGCGTACACCACTAGGATTGGAACGGATCATGGGGCCGCCGCCGCGGCTAAAGCGCACACCAAATTCGCTGGTATCTGTTATGTAGGCGGGCTCCACAGCGCCGAGCCCATCGGCGTAAAGTCGCGGTCGCAAATGAAGTATATCGCGACCGATAATCTGCCAAGCACGCTGCAACTTTGTCTCCTCAACAAGGTCTCCTCGACTGCGCTCATTGGTTCCCAGAACAACTTCTACGGCCTGGTAGGACAGTACGGAAACCACCGCCAATAGCAGTAGCGAAACCACGGTTTCGATCAGAGTAAAACCACGCTGGCGAGAACGATTAATCATCAGTTTCTATCAATCAGAAAAATAGATAGCGAGGATGTGTAGCGGTCACTGTTGGTGGAACCCGCTTCGACTTCGTAGCGGTAGAGATCCTGACCCATAGCCGCTTCAATATTGATTTCCCAGCGCCAGTCCTGCCCAGCTTGCTCATCAATGCCCTTATTAGATTTACGGCCACGCTCGGTTTTTGCATTCCAACCCTGGGACTCCTGATAACGCTCCATCAGGCGATTCCAAGCCACTGAACTGGAGAAAAATCTTTCCCGTAATCGCAGACGCTCATCGGCATATTGCTGAACCATAAAAATAGCACTACCCAGCACCCAGCTTAAAATAACTAGGGCGACAGCGACCTCTATCAAGGTAAAACCTTTGGCTTTAGCGCGCGTCATTGGCGATAGCGCTCCATAACGATGGTGGAGACTGCATCGTCCCATTGATAACCATAGCGCTCGGGAACAGCCTCAAAACCTAACTGTATCTCGGCTTTGGGCTCAATATAGCCATCGGGCAGAAAAGCAATTTCTGGCAACAGACGCTCAATTTCAGTGCCCTCTCTATCAAATAGCGCTTCTTCCTGCGGGAGTAGCTCTTCTGATTTATCCGCATCGTCAAGTAGCCAATCAATGCTGGCATCGTCACTCAAGATAAAGGGTTCTGGCGAGGTAACGGCGACCCAGCGCATTCGATAATAGACGACGGCGCGCAGCTGAGTCGCCGCCGACTCTAACTCCTCAGTCACCACACCATAGGCGGCACCTTCAAGGGCGGAGCGCTCGCTCAACTGCTGCAACCAGATAAGCAACCTGTCGGCCTCATTGGAATAGCGACGATCAAACGCCTGGTTAATTGCCAGCAAACTCATCGCCGAAATAGTCGCGACAATCATAACGACCACAGCTACTTCTATAAGGGTGAAGCCGCGCTGGCGTTTAATATTCATGATTAGGGATGGTCTTCTAAAATATCAATTACTTGATATTCCAGTTGCCCCAATCTTTGTCGGATCCTTCGCCACCCACCAAGTTGTCGACGCCCAAGGTAAATACTTCAACGTCTTTACCATGGGTACCGGGATTGGCGTATTTGTAGGGTTCACCCCAGGGATCTGTAGGCAGAGATTCCAGATAGGGGCCATTCCACTTAGCGGCACCATTTCCTGTCGGCGCAGTGATCAAGGCATCGATACCCTGAGATTGCGAAGGATAGCGATAGTTATCCAGACGATAAAATTTTAGTGCGCTCTCAACCGTGCGAATATCTTGGGCAACGCGAGTCTCTTCGGCCTGCTGCACCTTTTTAAATAAAGTCGGGCCAATCATGGCGCCCAGCAAGGCAATGACCACCACCACAACCATCATCTCGATCAGGGTAAAACCCGCTTGCCTGTTATTTCCATTCATAAAAACCACCTTAAAAATTAATTACACCTAGAAAATGCTCTTGGCTCATTCCCCATCAGATCATATTGTTCATATCCATTATCGGCAGCATAACTGCAGCAACAACTGACAGAATAATCATGCCCATAAAAATTATTAGAATCGGATTAACCAGTTTTAAGAAAACTTCGACCGCATTGTTTAGGCGCACTGAATAGTACTCAGAAACCCGCAACAGCATTTTATCCAGCTCACTGGAGGCCTCACCGCTACCAACCATATGGATCAAGAAGCCACTGCCAACCTGACTGTCTTCCAATGCTTTTTTAAGACTGCTACCCTGACGCATACCTTCGGTAACGGCTTCAAACTTACCTCGCAGATGCAGATTGGTCACCACTGCTGACGAGATAGTTAAGGCCGCCAGCGCAGGCACACCATTGTTTAGCAATACACCCAAACTGCGGGCCCAATCGGAGATATTGGCCATACGTATCCAGCGCCCCATACCCGGCATATTTAGTATTAGGGCATGCCAACGCTCTTTCCGCTGTGGGTCCTTCATCGCCTGACGAAAAGCAAATGCCAATGCTACAACTGCTGCCAATACAAATAGGCCATAGGCCTGAGTAAACTCACTGAGACCTACAATCACTCTCGTGACTAGCGGCAACTCGCGCTTGGAACTCATAAAGATTGCGGTAATTTTAGGGACTACCCAGACCATCATAATCGACACAACAATAATAGAGGTGGCAATCAAGGTGGCGGGATAGATCATCGCGCGACTAATCGTTTTACGATTCTCGGCATTACTTTCCAAGTCTTCGGCAAGCCGCATCAGCACTCTGTGCAGATGACCACTTTCTTCGCCCACACCCACACCAGCAATAATGCTCTCGGGAATCTTGTAGGGCGAACGGCGCAGCGCTTCAGAAAAGCTGCGCCCCTCGGTGATTTCACTACGCCAACTTTCAACCATACGGCGTTGTCGATCAGTCTCGGCCTGCTCAATGGTCATGCGCAGCGCTTCTTCAAGCGGCAACCCAGACTGGATTAAGATTGCCTGCTGTTGCAGTAACAGGGATAAATCAAAGTTATTGACCCGTGCCTCGCGGCGACCCATGCTGATTTTGCCCGTTTTTTTCTCACCCACTTCGGCCAGAGTCGAGGGCAGCAGCCCCTGCTCCTTAAGCAGCCGTCGCGCCTGACGCTCGGAGTCGGCAGAGATAACGCCGCTGCTGAGCTTGCCGGTTTTGTTATAAGCAGAATAATCGAAGGCTGGCATAGCTACTGACTAGTCACACGTAGGACTTCTTCAATGGTGGTATCGCCTTTCCGCACCAACTCAAAGCCCGCTTCACGAATACTGGGTACCCGAGTACGAATTGAGTCTTCGATTTCAATTTCACCGGCATTTTTATGGATCAATGTCTGCAATGCAGCATCGACGGACACCAGCTCAAACAGCGCCTGACGGCCAGAGAAACCTGTATTGTTGCACTCACTGCAACCAACGCCCTCATAGATACGGTCACCAGGGTTTAATTTAAGTAGATCCCGATTAAACTCATTGGGCTCAACGCTAACGCGGCAGTGAGGACAGAGCTTTCTCAGTAGCCGCTGAGAGGCAATCCCTCTAATTGTTGAGGCTAATAAAAAGCTATCTACTCCGAGATCCTGAAGTCTGGTAATGGCACCAGCTGCAGTATTGGTATGCAGGGTCGACAGCACCAGATGGCCTGTCAAACTTGCCTGAGTAGCAATTTCAGCAGTTTCGCCATCGCGAATCTCACCAATCAAAATAACATCTGGATCCTGACGCAAAATGGCGCGCAGACCGCGCGCAAAGGTCATGCCCGCGCGCAAATTAATCTGCGTTTGGCTAATACCGGGAAGGTCGTATTCCACCGGATCTTCGACGGTCATAATATTGCGCTCTTCACGCTCCATCTGCTGCAATGCCGCATAGAGAGTCGTGGTTTTACCCGAGCCCGTGGGGCCAGTCACCAAAATAATACCGTGGGGGCGTTTGATTAACTCATCGAGCTCTGCGGATGTTGCCTGCGGCATGCCTAGGTCATCAACCTGCAACTTACCCGCATCCTTATCCAAAAGACGCATCACCACTCGCTCACCATGACTTGAAGGCATGGTAGAAACGCGCAGATCAATATTGCGACCGCCAAGCTTTACGCTCATGCGGCCATCTTGCGGTAGGCGCTTTTCAGCAATATCCAATTTCGACATGACTTTGATGCGTGAGATTAGCAAGGGAGTAATCTGGACCGACGGCGACAGTACAGTACTCAGCACGCCGTCGAGACGAAAACGCACTAATGCTTCTTTTTCGTAGGGTTCAATATGGATATCGGAGGCATTTTCTTTTAACGATTCAGCTAAAATGGCATTGAGCAGCCGCACAATCGGGGCATCATTTTCAGCGTCGAGTAGATCACTGGCATCTTCTAGATCAGCAGCAGCGGACTCCATATCAACAAAGTCTTTAATATCAGCCATCACTGATTCTGAGGAGTTTTGACGACCGCTATACAGCGAGCTTATCAGCTGATCGAAAGTTTCGTCATCGACGCGCTCAACCGGCACATCGGCGCCGGTAATCCGACCAACCTCGGCAATTGCCCAGTCTGGAGTCCCAGGAGCCAGTATTAAATCACCCTCAACTTCGCGCAGTAAAAGTCTATTTGTGCGCGCAAATTCAAAGGGCAGAAGCTCTACAATCTGTTCTGACATTATCATCCTCTTTTAAGCTCCGAATTTTCGTCAGGGCTCCGTTATAACAGCATAGTATTCAGCTTACCATGTTGCACTATTGATGCAGTGTGGAATAGAGTATACGCGACAAAAACACAGTGACGAATGATGAGTGGGAGCAACACACAAAAATCGCTCCTCAGGCCTGCCTATCGGTATATGCAGAGAGGTAAATTAGCAGCTATTACTCTTTCGCTGGCTTACCACCTGCCATAGAAGAAAAGGGAAATGCACTGACATTGCCACCAGCGGGCGCCTCTGAAATCTTGCTTGTGCCCTCCCGCTCAACTTCATCGATACGCACAATGGATTGCATCGGGATAAAGCTGCGCTTGACCTCGGCAAATTCATTTTTCAGCTTCTCTTCCGCAGGATCGACAATCATCTGCGAGCGCTCACCAAACATAAATTCCTCGACCTCGAGAAAACCCCAGAGATCACTCTGAAATACGTGTCGAGCATAGATCTCATAGACCTGTCCCTGATTAAAAAAGGTAATTCGGTAAATGGGTTCGCTCGCCATGAATACTCTACACAATCAGTCATAATTAAGGTCATTCATAGTAACATAAGAACCTTCAAGGGCATCGCTAAATGTTGCGCATTGGTGGGGCGCAGCTATAATGCAGCCCACTGTAATTGATCAAAGAATAACCAGAAAAATGACGGCAAAACCGGTTAAAAAGCTCCATATCGTGACTCATGGCTGCCAGATGAATGAGTACGACTCCGCACGCATGCAAGACCTTCTGGGCGAGAGTCATCATATGGTGCCGACTGACAGCGCCGAAGATGCCGATGTTATTCTGCTCAACACCTGCTCAATTCGTGAAAAAGCCCAAGAAAAAGTATTCCACCAACTGGGCCGCTGGAAGCGCCTTAAAGATAACAATCCAAATCTGGTCATCGGTGTTGGCGGCTGTGTCGCCAGCCAGGAGGGTGAGGCCATCGCCAAACGCGCTCCTTTTGTTGATGTGATATTTGGTCCGCAAACATTGCATCGCCTGCCAGAGATGATGGAAACCCGCAAAACTGATGGCACTGTGATTGTGGATATCAGCTTTCCTGAGATTGAAAAGTTTGATCGCCTGCCCAGCCCCGAAGCCGATGGCGTCAGCGCGTTTGTCTCCATTATGGAAGGCTGCTCAAAATACTGTACTTTTTGCGTTGTTCCCTACACCAGAGGCGAAGAAGTGAGCCGCCCTATGGCCGATGTACTGGCGGAAATTACCGCATTAGCAGAACAGGGGGTACGTGAGGTTAACTTACTGGGACAGAACGTAAATGCATTTCGTGGCGAAATGCCCGATGGTTCAATCTGTGATTTTGCCGAGTTACTGCCCTATGTCGCTGATATTGATGGCATAGATCGGATTCGTTACACGACATCGCACCCGGTAGAGTTTTCTGATGCCCTAATTGATGTCTATAGCCGCGTACCAGAGCTAGTCAGTCACCTGCACCTGCCGGTACAGAGCGGCTCTGATCGGATACTGATGGCCATGAAGCGCGGTCACACTGCTATTGAATACAAATCTAAAATTCGTCGCCTGCGCGCTGTGCGCCCAGATATCAGCATTTCTTCAGACTTTATTATCGGCTTCCCCGGTGAAACCGAAGAAGACTTTGCCGCGACCATGAAGCTAATCGAGCAAGTTGGTTTTGATACTTCGTTTAGCTTTATCTATAGCGCCCGCCCCGGCACCCCCGCAGCAGACCTGACTGATAACACCAGCGAGGACATCAAAAAGCAGCGCTTAAAAATACTCCAGGACCGCATTGTGCAGAATGCCGCCGAGATTAGTCGTCGCATGGTAGGCACCAGAGCGATCCTTTTGGTAACAGGCATTTCAAAGAAGGATCCTGGCCAGTTGCAGGGCCGCACTGAGAACAACCGTGTGGTGAACTTTAGCTGCGACGACCACAGCCTGATCGGTCAGTTTGTGCAAGCTGATATTACTCAGGCGCTGCCCAATAGCCTGCGCGGCGATCTGATCCTTGATCGCGCCATTACCGCTTAGAACCTAAGGTATTAACAGTAAGTTTTTTATAACAATCCCGTAATAAAAAAAGCTTACCCTGCCCCATAGTTCGCGCTATGCTACAAATTCTTCTTATGGAAAGGCTCTAAAGCACCCATTGAAACGATTGGACACACAACCATCAGCCTACAGCATCACTCTCGAGCCCAATGACGCTCGCCGTCTCGCCTCACTCTGCGGTCAATTTGATGAAAATCTGCGCCTAATCGAACAACGTTTGAACGTTGAAATTCGTTCGCGTGATAATTTCTTTGCCCTGTACGGCGATACCCAGGCATCTCAGAGCGCTGCTGATGTTATCTTTAACCTATATCAAGAAACTGCTCATTACGATGAACTATCACCAGAAGAAGTGCACCTCCACCTTCGACAATGCGAGAGAGAGAAGCCTATGACCCAATCTGCCAGCAATGCTCAACCTGCCGACAATATTGATAGCTTTTCGGTAATACGCACCAAAAAAGGCAATATCAAACCCAGAGGATTAAATCAGCAGCGCTATGTACGCTCGATTCAAACCCATGATATTAACTTCGGTGTCGGCCCCGCCGGTACAGGTAAAACCTATTTGGCTGTGGCCTGCGCTGTTGAAGCACTGCTGCGGGACGAGGTACAACGTATTTTGCTGGTGCGACCAGCGGTTGAAGCTGGCGAGCGGCTGGGCTTTCTGCCTGGCGATCTGGCGCAAAAAGTAGACCCCTACTTAAGACCCCTCTACGACGCACTGCACGAGATGCTTGGGTTTGAAACCGTTGCCAAGTTGCAGGAGCGCAATGTTATTGAGATTGCACCGCTGGCCTATATGCGCGGCCGCACACTCAGTAATGCTTACATTATTCTCGATGAAAGCCAAAATACTACTCGTGAGCAGATGAAAATGTTTCTCACCCGTATTGGCTTTGGCTCTACCGCGGTCATCACTGGCGACATGTCGCAAATTGATTTACCTCGCGGGGTTAGTTCAGGTCTGGTGCATGTTTGCGATGTATTAAAAGATGTTGAAGAAATTAGTTTCACCCACTTCGAATCACGTGACGTGGTGCGCCACCCCATTGTGCAGAGCATTGTCGACGCCTACGATGCCTTTGAATGCGAGAGCTAGCTAAGATCCAATGAATATTTCTATCGATATTCAGATGGCCTGCTCATCTGAGGAAGCCCCTGACGAAGACAGTATGCAGCGCTGGGTTGGCGCAGCGCTCCGTGACGAGCGAGAAACTGCCGAACTCAGTGTGCGCATAGTCGATGAACAGGAAAGCGCGGCACTCAATCACCAGTATCGCGGCAAAGCCGGTCCCACCAACGTACTCTCCTTCCCCTTTGATGCTGTTACCCCAGAGCCACTGCCCATACTTGGCGACTTGGTGATCTGCGCGCCCGTGGTTGTGCGCGAAGCTCAGCAGCAGAATAAAACGATTGAAGCCCATTGGGCGCATATGACCGTACATGGTGTATTGCACCTGCTGGGGTACGACCATGTAGGCGATACTGACGCCGAGGTAATGGAAGTACTGGAAACCAATATTATGCTGGCAATGAATTTTCCAGCGCCTTACGAATTTGACCAACAACTGTAGACAGCAACGAAAATAACAAGAGTCTTATAGAGAAAATCATGAACGAAGAATCAAATAACAGCACCGACAATTCATTGTTAAAGAAGATAGGACGGGCATTTTCTTCTAACCCCACCAGCAGTGATGAGGTGGCAGATATGCTGCGCAGCGCCGAAAATGAATCGATTATTGATTCTAGTGCACTGCAAATTATGGAAGGCGCGCTAAAAGTATCTGATCTGCAGGCGCGCGAAATAATGATTCCCAGATCACGTATGCAGGTGATTGAAGATGATTTTAGCCTTGAGCAGATTCTCGACCTAGTTATTCAGTCTCAGCATTCCCGCTTTCCCGTCGTCGGCGAGTCTTCCGATGACGTTCTGGGCATTCTGCTGGCTAAAGAACTACTACCGCTATTGCTGTCTGGCAAAGAATCATTTGACCTAAAAAGCCTACTGCGCCCCGCCACTATTATTCCTGAGAGCAAGCGACTCAATATTCTGCTGCAGGAATTCCGCGAGCACCGCTACCATATGGCGATTGTGGTTGATGAATACGGCGGTGTATCCGGCCTCCTCACGATTGAAGATGTACTGGAAGAAATTGTTGGTGAAATCGAAGATGAAACCGATGAACATGAACCAGAACAAATTAGTGCCAGCGGTGACAATCAATTTCAGGTAGAGGCCATTACCGAAATCAGTGATTTCAATGAATTCTTCGATGTTGGCTTAGCCGATGATGAGTTCGACACCGTGGGTGGACTGGTAGTGCATGCCTTTGGCCGCCTGCCAAAGATTAATGAAACCACGCGTATTGAGAGCTTCGACTTTAAAGTTGTTGCCGGCGATAACCGCAAAATTACTCAGCTGGAAGTAACCAAAAACGATCTATGAAACAGCTGAGCCGAGGGCAGAATTTTCTCTCGTTATTTACGGCTGGGGCATTATTTCCTCTGGCGCTCGCACCCTTTTCCCTGTGGCCAATCGCCTCTCTTAGCATCGCTGTACTGTTTTGGCAGCTGCAGCATCAATCCATTACCCAGGCACTGATCAAAGCCAGCGTCTATGGCTTTGGTCTTTTTTTTGTGGGGGCCAGCTGGGTCTATGTCAGCATTCACGAACACGGCTTTATTCCTGCGCCACTCGCTCTTTTAGCCACCGCGTTATTTTGCCTGTTTCTGGCGCTATTATTTGCCGCACCCTTTGCGCTCAGCGCATTAATCCCACAGACCCCCAGCGCCTGGATTATCGGTCTACCAGCTATTTGGGTGCTGAGCGAATGGATACGCACCTGGATTTTTACCGGCTTTCCCTGGCTATTTGCTGGCTACGCCCATACTCAAACATGGCTCAATGGCTGGGCACCAGTCGGCGGCGTGCTCTGGCTCAGCTTTATCTGCGCCCTCAGCGCTGTGGTTTTGGCGCAGCTAGGGCAGGGCAAAATAGCTAAACGCGGGACATCTATGGCTGCCGTAGCTCTGCTACTGCTGACAGCCTGTGGTTATGCACTGCAGTACAAAACCTGGACAGTACCCAGTGGCCAGCGACTGGATGTGGTGCTGGTTCAACCCAATATAGATCAGCATAAAAAATGGGCCTCAGATAGCCTTCCCAACATACTCGCCCAGCTCAAAGAGCAGAGCAAGGCCCATTGGGGGTCGGACCTTGTGGTCTGGCCCGAAGCCGCGGTACCCGCGCTAAGCCACAGAGTTCGGGGGTTTCTGGGGACCATTCATCAGCGGGCTGAAGCCAGTGAAACAACATTGTTAACCGGCATTCCAACCTATGATAGAGCGCAAAAAAAATACCATAATTCAATGATTGCTCTGGGAAATATTGAGTCTGAGCGCCAATACAACAAGACCCGTCTGGTGCCCTTCGGTGAATATGTACCTATGGAGTCGGTAATGCGCGGCCTAATTACCTTTTTTAATTTACCTATGTCGACATTTTCGCTGGGCGCAGATAATCAGGCGCCCTTTACCGTGCAGGGAGAAAATATCTCTACCGCGATATGCTACGAAGTGGTCTATCCAGACTTGGTTGCGCGTAACAGTAGGGATTCGTCGGTATTACTCACGGTCAGCAACGATGCTTGGTTTGGCCAGTCTTTAGGGCCCCAGCAACATATGCAAATGGCGCAGATGCGCGCACTAGAAAACGCCAAGCCAATGATACGTGGCACCAATAATGGCATTTCTGCTCTGGTGGATCATCAGGGGCGCATTTATCAGAGTATTGAGCAATACACCCAAGGGGAATTGGTCGGCACCATCGAACCCCGCAATGGGCGCACAGTGTTCTCATTATTGGGCTCCTGGCCAACGGTAATACTGGCGCTACTGAGCTTTTTTGGCTTATTAACGACAACAAGATCAACAAAAGAGGCAATTTATGAACACTAATATTCGGATTATTCTAACGGCACTTCTTAGCTGGGTATCACTGTCTGCGGCGGCGCTAGAGGTCGGTGATCAGGCCCCCGCATTTTCCCTTCAGGCTACTGATGGTAAAACTTATAGCCTGGAACAGTTTCATGACAAACAGGCCATAGTTATTGCCTGGTACCCAAAAGCCTTTACCAGCGGCTGCACCATAGAATGTAAATCACTTGCTCAAAATGGCCATCTTCTCAAGCGCTTGGATGTGACCTATTTTATGGCCAGCGTTGATGCGCTGGAAGACAACCAGAAATTTGCCGAAGAGAATGAGGCTGATTTCCCGCTGTTGAGCGATCCAACAAAAGCGGTTGCCAAAGCCTATGATGTACTGGCCTTTTACGGCATGCCCAACCGGCATACTTTTTATATTGGTAAAGATGGCAAAATTTTATTTATAGACCGTAAAATTAACGCCGCGACGTCCGCTGAAGATATGGCAGCCAAACTTGTAGAGCTGGGAATACCTGCCAGACAGGCCAGCTAACTACCTATCCATCAGCCCCAGAAACTATCTCGAATGAGACACATCTACAAGCTGTTAGATGTGTCTCTATTCCCCTATAATTCACGCCTATTTTTTAAATCCATAAGCAGTGAATCTTGATGACTATTGAACATCCCTATCTTCCCGCTGAATTAGAGCGCGAAGCTCAGCAATTTTGGACTGAAAACAAAACATTCGAAGTCACCGAAGACCCTGACAAAGAAAAATTTTACTGCCTGGCTATGTTCCCGTACCCCAGTGGCAAGCTGCATATGGGCCATGTGCGCAACTACACCATTACCGATGTAATCGCTCGCTATCAGCGCATGCAGGGCAAAAATGTGTTGCATCCAATGGGCTGGGATGCGTTTGGTCTGCCCGCAGAAAACGCCGCCATTCAAAATAATTCAGCGCCTGCCAAATGGACCCTAGAAAATATTGCCTATATGAAGGCCCAGCTCAAGTCTTTGGGTTTTGGCATCGACTGGTCCCGGGAGCTAGCCACCTGCGAGCCGGACTACTACAAATGGGAACAGTGGTTCTTTACCCGTCTGTT
>CAJXVK010000059.1 GCA_913060735.1 uncultured Cellvibrionales bacterium | reverse complement strand
TTTTTAGCATCAGAATCCCGCCCAAAATGCCGCCGATAATCATTGGCCACAGAGCAGCATGCTTGGCGACCAGACCAATTTCGGTTTTAGTAAAACCCATATCCAAATAGAAGGGTGTAGCCAGCGCGGTTGCCATGCTGTCACCCAGTTTATACAGCAGCATAAAGGTTAGTATTAGGGCTGCCTGTTGCACCCCTTGGCGTGAAAAGAACTCTTTAAAGGGTTCAACGACAGCAGATTTGAGGTTGGTCGGATGACGCTCGGACTGAGCGGGCTCATCAATACTCAGCGTGAGTCCAATACCGGTGACCATAAAGGCCGCGGTAATGATAAAAACCGATTGCCAGGGCAATGTGTCGGCCAGTATTAGCGACAGTGAGCCTGGCACCAGTCCAGCAATGCGGTAGGCATTAACATGAATCGAGTTGCCCAGCCCCAGCTCTTTATCGGGCAGAATTTGGCGCCGATAGGCATCCAAAACAATATCTTGAGTGGCACTGAGGAAAGCAATCAGCAGACATAGCCAGGCAATAGGCCAGAGCTGTGTTGTGGGGTTAAAAAATCCCAGAGCAGCAATGGCGGTAAGCAGCGCAACCTGAGTACTCAGCATCCAGCTGCGACGCAGCCCCGGTCTAAATGTAAACAGTGCGAGCTGATAGCGGTCGAGCAGCGGTGACCAGAGAAATTTCAAAGTGTAGGGCAGGCCAATAAGCGCAAAGAAACCAATCTCTTTTAGACCAACGCCTTCTGTGCGAAGCCAGGCAGGAGCCAGCGAGTAAAGCAAATAATACGGCATACCAGAGGCAAATCCGGTAAAGATACAGATCAGCACACGACGACTGAGTAGTGCTTCTTTGATACTGGTAGAACTCATTTATTGTCCTTGCATGACATCTTTTGCCTTAATGGCTGGTAACCGCATTATGGCTGCCACCTATACTGTTTCAGACTGATACGGCCTTCTTTCACTACCACATCCTCTCCTTGCAAACGCCTTTTTTGGCGATCAAAGCCCGAGCTCTCTTTGCGCATACTAATCTTACCACTGGCATTGATCACTCGATGCCATGGCAGCTGCGTCTCACAGGGGAGTTTGCTCAGAGTTCTGCCGACTAACCGCGCGGCTCCTAGCAGTCCAGCCAGTTCGGCAACCTGTCCATAGGTGACGACAACGCCAGAGGGAATAGCCGCTAACACAGCATAAATCCGTTGCTCTGGTTCAATTTCATTCATTAGTCAAGCCTACGCTATTCCGCCAGATGTTGAAATAGTGGAAACTACCCCAATAAAAAGACATTAGGTAACCGGGGTAGTAAGTATGCGTATTCTATTTTTATTGTTCATTGTTATGCCCGTTCTCGAGATGTGGCTACTGATTACGGTGGGCAGTCAAATAGGCGCTATGGCGACTATAGGGTTAGTGCTACTGACCGCTGTTGTCGGTGCTGGACTACTTCGAGAGCAGGGCTTTGCTACATTATGGCGCGGTCAGCGCAAGCTCCAAGAAGGTCAGCTGCCAGCGCAAGAAATTGTCGAGGGCATTGTATTAGCTGTCTCTGGTGCACTGCTTCTAACACCGGGGTTTTTTACTGATGCGATTGGTTTTGCCGGTCTAATCCCACCGATCAGAGCGCTTTTTGTGCGTACAGTACTAAGCAAAATGGTAGTCGCGCCGATGATGGGGCAGGCCGCAGATTTCAACCACCAGCAAGGTATTCAAGACGCCGATATTATTGAAGGCGAAGCCTGGGATAATAAAAAAGACCAGGATCTAAAATAATCGCGGTATATTTTTTTTCAGCCCTTGAAAAAGAAACCCTCAGCCACAATATGGTAAACAATTGCGGAAAACTGTAGTTCGCAAGTGACTGTAAACTATTGAAGAGACAATAACCGGAGAGACATAATATGAAAGTTCGCCCACTACACGACCGAGTAATCGTTCGTCGCGAAGAAGAAGAGCAGACCACTGCTGGTGGCATCTTGTTACCTGGATCTGCCCAGGAAAAACCAAATCAAGGTGAGGTAGTCGCAGTAGGCAGCGGCCGCATCTTAGACAACGGCGAAGTTCGCCCAGTTGATGTAAAGATTGGTGACATTGTTGTATTTGGCCAGTATGCCGGCAATGACAAAATCGACATCGATGGCGAAGAGCTAATTATCCTCAGTGAGAGTGACATCAAAGCCGTACTCGACGCTTAATTTTTGAAATGAATTTGGAAGGAAATGAATCATGGCAGCTAAAGAAGTAAAATTTGGCAACAGCGCCCGTCAGGGTATGCTTGAAGGCGTAAATGTTCTCGCCAACGCAGTAAAAGTTACACTTGGCCCTAAAGGCCGTAACGTAGTACTGGATAAATCATTCGGTGCACCCACTGTCACTAAAGACGGAGTTTCTGTCGCCAAAGAAATTGAATTGGCAGACAAGTTTGAAAACATGGGCGCGCAGATGGTTAAAGAGGTAGCCTCTAAAGCATCTGATGATGCGGGTGACGGTACCACTACAGCAACAGTTCTTGCGCAAACCATTGTTAATGAAGGCCTCAAATCAGTGGCTGCTGGTATGAACCCTATGGATCTGAAGCGCGGCATTGATAAAGCAGTTGTTGTTGCTGTTGCAGAAATTGCAGCAATCGCCAAGCCTTGCTCAGAAAACAAAGAAATTGCTCAGGTAGGCACTATCTCAGCTAACAGTGATGCGCACATTGGTGACATTATTGCTGAAGCAATGGGCAAAGTAGGTAAAGAAGGCGTTATCACCGTTGAAGAAGGCCAGGGCCTTGAAAACGAGCTGGATATCGTTGAAGGCATGCAGTTTGACCGCGGTTACCTGTCTCCTTACTTTATCAATAATCAAGAGAGCATGAGTGCAGACCAAGATAGCCCATTAATCTTATTGGCTGACAAGAAAATCTCTAACATTCGTGAATTGCTGCCACTGCTTGAAGCTGTTGCTAAAGCGGGCAAGCCACTGCTAATTATTGCTGAAGACGTTGAAGGCGAAGCCCTGGCGACTCTGGTAGTGAACAACCTGCGTGGCATTGTTAAGGTTTCCGCCTGTAAAGCACCTGGTTTTGGTGATCGTCGCAAAGCAATGCTTGAAGACATCGCTATCTTGACTGGCGGTACAGTTATCTCTGAAGAAGTTGGTTTGGATCTTGAAAGTGCAACTATCGAACACTTGGGTACAGCCAAACGCGTCAGCATGACCAAAGAAGCCACTACACTGGTAGACGGCGCTGGTGAAGCGGCTGCAATCGAAGCTCGCGTTAAGCAGATTCGTGCCCAGATCGAAGATACTAGCTCTGATTACGACCGTGAGAAGCTACAAGAGCGTGTTGCCAAGTTGGCCGGCGGTGTTGCGGTAATCAAAGTTGGCGCTACTACAGAAATCGAGATGAAAGAGAAGAAAGCCCGTGTTGAAGATGCTCTGCATGCAACTCGTGCAGCGGTTGAAGAAGGTGTTGTACCTGGCGGCGGTGTTGCCCTGATCCGTGTTCTCCAGAAGATCAAAGATACTATTGGCGACAATGACGACCAAACTGTTGGTGTAGGTATTGCACTGCGTGCAATGGAAGCGCCTCTGCGTCAAATCGTAGAAAATGCTGGTGAAGAAGGCTCAGTGGTTGTTGATAAGGTCAAAAGTGGCAAAGGTAACTTCGGTTACAACGCTGGCTCTGGCGAATACGGCGATATGATCGATATGGGTATTCTTGATCCTGCCAAGGTAACGCGCACTGCGTTGCAGGCAGCTGCGTCGATCGCTGGTTTGATGATTACTACCGAAGCTATGGTTGCAGATGCAGCTGCTGAAGGCGGTGGCGGTGCTCCAGCTATGCCTGATATGGGTGGTATGGGCGGAATGGGTGGCATGGGCGGCATGATGTAGGTCGACCCTGTAACATTAAAAAGCCCCGTATTTTTGATATGGGGCTTTTTTTTTCCCTCGGACTGTCACCCTGAACGAAGTGAAGGATCTCTTGATTGGCGGCTCCGACAATACTCCAGTGGCCCTTGTGATTGACTCCATGGTTGTGCTGATTTTCAGCGCTATGCAACTCGCGTTGCTCAAACAGGCATTCGCTTTCTCTGAAAATCAGCCCAACCATAAGCGGAGCCTGATTGATCGCAAGGGCCTTTGCAGTATTGTTTGATGGTTATTAGTGAGTTCTGGGTTCTCAAGCTCGCGGTCATTCTGAACGGAGTGAAGGGTCTAGAGATATTTCGCTGCGCTCAATATGACGGATGGGAACTAGCGATTTGGGCAGCTTACGGACTGTTCTGCCGTTATTTTTGTTGTTTAAAACTAAAAACTCGCTTTGTAGCCCCTTGGGTTGTTGCTATTTTACTGGGATTGCAGAACAATTACGGTGTTAAAAATCATCGACCCGTAAGGGCACATATTCTAAGAGGAGTCATATTATGACCGCTGAATTTCTGAACCTAATCTTCCGCTGGAGTCACCTGCTATTTGGTATAACCTGGATCGGCATGCTTTATTACTTTAACTTTGTTCAGGGTGGCTACTTTAAAGCTGCGTCTGCTGAAGGTTTGGCTGACGCCAAAGCTAAATTGGCGCCTAGCGCGCTGTGGTGGTTCCGCTGGGGCGCTATGTTCACCTTTATCACTGGTGTGGTTTTGCTGGGTATGGTCCATGGTAATGGCCAGTTAAATAACTACATCATCGTGGGCGCTACTATGGGCACATTGATGGCTGCTAACGTTTGGATGGTTATCTGGCCCGCTCAGAAAATTGCTCTAGGCATTGTTGAGGGTGGGGATAAAGCCGCTGCAGGAGCCAAGGCGCTGCTGGCTTCACGCACTAACACATTGTTCTCTGCACCAATGGCATTCGGCATGCTCGCTGGCCCGCACTATCCAGGTTATGGCTATGGCTCGGTTGTTGGCGGTACAGGCTTAATAGTTACACTGGTTATTGTTCTAGCCTTGGAAATCAATGGCTTAAAGGGCAAGCAGGGTCCATTGACTACCGTTAACGGCGTTATTGGTTCAAGCTTGGTTCTAACGGCTGTAATGATTGCTTTGCTAAATAATCTCTAAGCTTATTTGGTCTTATAAAAACCGGTGCTTTCTAGTGCCGGTTTTTTTATGCCCATTTTTATACCCAGAGGACTGTAACGGCGTATAATCTCACCTAGATTATTTGATCTAAATGGATACAAGAATAGCTATGGATAAAAAACGCATGAACCCAATCGTTGCTCAGCGCGACGATATGATTGGTCGCCCAAACTCAGATCCAGCAGCATCCAACGGCAGTCCGCGCAAAGAAAAGAATGGCGGCAATGGCGGGGGTGCAGGCGGCATGTCTGGTGGTTGGAAGTTTCTTGTTCTTATCGCCTTTTTTGGCCTTGTGGGTGCCGGCGGATTTGGTTTGCTGCAATATCAGGAACTGAGTGGCAAACATCAGGCATTACAGGTTCGCTTTGAAGCACTGGAATCACGTCTGAGCAGTACCGATGAATCGGTGTCCCAATCTGGAGCAGCACTGCAGGTTAAGCTCAGTCGTCAGAGTGATGAAATTAAAAAGCACTGGAGTGAAATCAAAAAGCTTTGGGGTGTCACCAATGACATCAATAAGGGCAAGATCGAAAAGAACCTTAAAGATATCGCCTTTTTAGCCAGCAAGCGCAAAGCGCTAGAAACCTCAGTGGCAAATGACAGTAAAAGCCTTAAAACGCTGAGCGGTAACTACTTGGGGCTCAGCGCTGATGTGGATGCAGCCAATGAGAGTATTCGTAGCTATGCCGACGACCTTAACCGCCTCAACAGCTCGTTGTCGCGAATTGATCGCGAACTAAAAAATAATGCAGAGGCGGTTGAGTCCATGGAAGCATTCCGTCGTCAAATTAACCAAAAAATATATGCTCTGGAGCAAAAGAGCTCTGCGCCCGCACCTGCACCTGCATCCGTGCCCACTCCCGCGCCAACAACATTAACTAACTAAATTCGGTTAAAGGTATTATGACCATTATTCGCCAAAAAGATGTTATTCAAAGTGTTGCAGATGCCCTGCAATACATTTCTTACTACCATCCAGTAGATTTTATAAAAGCGGTTAAAGAGGCCTATGACCGTGAAGAGTCTCAGTCAGCCAAAGATGCAATGGCACAAATACTGATTAACTCGCGCATGTGCGCCATGGGCCATCGTCCTATTTGCCAAGATACCGGCATTGTTACTGTATTTGTAAAAGTGGGCATGCAGGTGCAGTGGGAAGGTGATATGAGCCTTACCGATATGGTTAATCAGGGTGTGCGTGAAGCCTACATGCTGCCGGATAATATTTTACGCGCCTCGATCCTGGCGGATCCTGACGGCGCGCGCACGAATACCGGCGACAATACGCCAGCCGTTATTCATTACGAGATTGTTCCCGGCGACAAGGTGTCCATTGATGTCGCGGCTAAAGGCGGTGGCTCAGAAGCCAAATCAAAATTTGCCATGCTTAATCCCTCAGATTCAGTAGTCGATTGGGTACTTAAAATGGTACCCACCATGGGCGCTGGCTGGTGCCCACCTGGCATCCTCGGTATTGGCCTTGGCGGCACAGCAGAAAAAGCCATGTTAATGGCCAAAGAGGCACTGCTCGAACATATCGATATCCATGAACTGCAGGCCAAAGGAGCAGAGAACCGCAATGAAGAATTGCGTTTAGAAATATTCGATAAGGTTAATGGGCTGGGCATTGGCGCTCAGGGATTGGGCGGCCTAACCACCGTGCTGGATATTAAGATTAAGGATTACCCATCCCATGCGGCTAACAAAGCTGTGGCGATTATTCCCAACTGCGCAGCTACCCGCCATGCACATTTTGAACTGGATGGATCAGGGCCAGCCAAGCTTGATCCACCTAACTTAGAAGACTGGCCAGATATCACCTGGGAACAGGATGAGTCCGTGGGTCGCGTCAATCTCGACACAGTGACTCAGGCAGATATTGAACAGTGGAAGCCAGGCGATACATTATTGTTATCCGGCAAGATGCTGACTGGCCGCGATGCCGCGCATAAAAAGATGACTGATATTCTCGCCAATGGCGAGGAGTTACCCGTGGACCTAACCGGTCGCTTTATCTATTACGTGGGCCCAGTGGACCCTATTGGTGAAGAGGCAGTGGGGCCCGCAGGTCCAACTACGGCCACACGGATGGATAAATTTACCCGTACCATGCTGGAAGAAACCGGTTTGATGGGCATGATTGGTAAAGCCGAGCGCGGCCAAATGGGCATAGATGCGATTAGAGACAGCAAAGCGGTTTATCTTATTGCCGTAGGTGGTGCCGCCTATCTGGTTTCCAAAGCAATTGTTAATGCCGAAGTGATTGCATTTCCAGAGCTGGGCATGGAAGCAATTTATGAATTTGAAGTTAAGGATATGCCCGTTACCGTCGCTGTGGATACCGAGGGTGAATCTGTGCATCGCATAGGGCCAGAAATTTGGCAGGCAAAAATTGAAGAAAAGGCGCTTAAGCTTAGTGAGTAATGGGCCAGTTAAAAGCGTATGGGTAATAGGTCAGTTTTTTTAACCGCTTATTGAAACAAACGGAGCTGTTGCCTACACTGACTAGATCGGGCATCGTTAATTTGATGCATGATGCGAAGGCCCCGAGGGGGGGTTAAATTTATTTAAAGGGAAATACTATGAAATCTGTTTATTCTGTCATTGGCATATTGATGATTTTAGCATCTGGTGCCGCTGTTGCTGCGGATAGCTGGTACTTAGGTGGAACATTAGGATACTACGATCTGGATAGCGAGCACGCTGTTACAGATGATTATCAGGGCTCTCAGGCAGGCCTGCAAATTGGCAAGCAGTTTGGTGACAATATGGCACTTGAGTTAGGCCATGGTGTCAATATTGGCCATGATGACTTTGATGTCACCAGTCTTACCGGACTGCTATGGATGGGTAGCGAAGCTGCAAGCTGGCGCCCCTATGCACTGATTGGTATCAATCAATATAACTTTGACGATGCCAGCAACTTGGTGGCAGGGCACGCTGATAAGTCGATACAGATTGTGGCTGGTTTGGGTCTGGGTACCATGGTTAACGACAATGTCCAGTTCCGTGCAGATATTCGCAGCATACTTGGTCATGATGAAGATGGCGAAGATGTGGGTATGCAACTGTCTCTAAACCATATGTTTGGTAAAAAATCTGTGCCAGCACCTGTTGCTGCACCGGAGCCTGCGCCAGCACCAGTGGTTCAAGAAGAGCCAGAAGTTCGCACCATTACTATTCGTCTAAATGTTGAATTCGAATTTGACAAAGACACAGTGCTGGCTATCTACGGTGATCAACTTGAAGCCATTGCCGCAGCCATGAGTACTTACGAGGATATCGAACTAGTGCTAGAAGGTCATACCGATAGCCGCGGTTCTGATGACTACAATGCCGACTTGTCTGATCGCCGTGCCAAGGCGGTTAAAGCAAAACTGGCTGTTGACTATGGCATAGCCACTTCTCGTATCTCTGCTATTGGTTACGGTGAAAGCCGACCTATTGATAGCAACGACACCGATGATGGTCGCGCGCGCAATCGTCGCGTTGTTGGCGAAATGTCTTTTTCTGAAGTAGTGGTTGACTGATCAAAACTTAGAAGTAGTCACAAGCAGTTTTGAAACGGCGCCTATTGGCGCCGTTTTTTTTAACCTATAATAAATCCAAGAAATCGAGACAGGGATAGATACTTTGAGTACTACATTCTACTGGCACGACTATGAAACCTTTGGTGTAGACCCCTCCAAAGATCGACCCTCACAGTTTGCAGGTTTGCGTACCGACGAAAATCTCAATGTGATTGGCAAGCCATTGGTGATCTATTGCCAGCCGCAAAAAGATATTTTACCAGCGCCACAGGCCTGCCTGATTACTGGCATTACCCCTCAGCACGCACTAGAGCACGGGCTGCCAGAGCCGCAGTTTATCGAGGCCATTCATCAGCAGTTGGCCCTACCCGGTACCTGTGGTGTCGGGTATAACAGTATTCGCTTTGATGACGAAGTCAGCCGCTATACTCTGTATCGAAATTTTTATGATCCCTACCAGCGGGAATGGAAAAACGGCAATTCCCGCTGGGATATAATCGACATGATGCGCCTTACGCGAGCGTTGCGCCCCGACGGTATCGAATGGCCAGACCATGAGCCGGGTCGCCCTAGTTTTAAGTTAGAGCACCTTACCGCCGCTAATGGCATCGAGCATGCGGCAGCCCATGACGCGCTATCAGATGTAACCGCCACCATTGCCATGGCCAAGTTGGTAAAACAAAAGCAGCCGCGCCTTTTTGATTATGTGGTGAATAACCGCGGTAAAAAAGCCATTGCCGAAATGCTTAATCTACAGGAAAGAAAACCGTTTTTTCATATTTCTGGCATGCTCGACAAAGCTCATATGTACGGCGCCGTTATGATTCCACTGGCCAAACATCCAACCAATAACAATGGCGTTATCTGTTTTGATTTGTCCGCGGACCCTGAAGCGCTCATTAGTTTGGATGCTGAAGACATTCAACGTCGTGTATTTACCGCCGCGGCTGACTTGCCCGAGGGCACTGAGCGTATTCCGCTTAAAGTCGTGCATATTAATAAGGCGCCAGTGGTGACGACCCATAAGCTAATTGATGAAAAAGCCGCCGCGCGGCTGGATATTAATATGCAGCGCTGTGAGGCAAATTGGCAGCGACTTAATGGGGTTAATCTGCAAACCAAACTGGAACAGGTATTTGCCGAACGGGAATTTCCCGCTAAAGTCGAAGCAGAGCAGCAGCTCTATGAGGGCTTCTTACCCAATAGTGATAAAGGCCTGCTGGACGAGGTGCGTCGCGCTAGCGCCGCCGATTTTACCGCGCACAGTTTTCATTTTGCCGACAAGCGTTACAACCAGATGCTGTTTAACTATCGTGCCCGCTACTTTGCCGACTCATTGTCGGCCGATGAGCAGAAAACCTGGCTGGAAAGCTGTAAATGGCGGTTAACAGATAAGACATCTGGTTATCTGACCCTGCAGCAACAGGCCGCTGAGATTGAAGAGCTGCTGGCTGACAGTAGCCTAACCGATGATAAACGCGCTGTATTAGAGGCACTCGAGGCCTGGGCGGTAACGGTTACAGAAGAATTTTCGCTAGAGAAACAGGGCTAAAAGGGCTAAAATCTGCCAAATCAATTTGCCCCGAGGCATGAGCTTGAATTTTACCGGCGCGCATATACTTTCAATTAACCAATTCCAACGTCAGGATGTCGAGCGCCTGTTCGCCGTGGCCGACCAGATGGAACCCTACGCTCTGCGCAAAAGAGTTACGCGCGTGCTGGAAGGCGCCATTCTGGGTAATATGTTTTTTGAAGCCAGTACCCGAACCCGCGTGAGTTTTGGCTCTGCCTTTAATTTATTGGGCGGCGAAGTTCGCGAAACCGCCGGCTTTGAAAACTCAGCACTGGTAAAAGGCGAATCACTGCAAGATACTGCCCGCGTGCTGTCCGGCTTTAGCGACGTTATTTGTATGCGCCATCCGCAAGAGGGATCAGTAGCCGACTTTGCGTCAGCCAGTCGGGTGCCAGTGCTAAATGGCGGCGATGGAGCCAATGAACACCCCACGCAGGCACTGCTCGACCTCTACACCATTCGTCAGGAAATTGCCGCCAAAGGACAAACTATCGACGGCCTTAAAGTGGCCATGATTG
The DNA here is from genome assembly GCA_913060735.1 of uncultured Cellvibrionales bacterium. Lineage (GTDB taxonomy): Bacteria > Pseudomonadota > Gammaproteobacteria > Pseudomonadales > Porticoccaceae > HTCC2207. The sequence continues at coordinate 3,266 of CAJXVK010000059.1, read as the reverse complement.
GTGATCTGCGCCATGGTCGCACCGTACATTCGCTGAGCAAGCTACTGTCGTTATACAGCAGTATTCAAGTTACCTTAGTATCACCCGAGGAGCTTACCTTACCCGAGTCAATTGTTGAGGATATGCGCAGTGCCGGAGTGCAGGTAACAGTCTCTCATGAGCTGACCAGCAGTATTGCCGATGTGGATATTGTCTACTCCACCAGAATTCAAGAAGAGCGTTTCTCCAGTAAAGAAGAAGCGGATTTATACCGTGGCAAGTTCCGTCTTAATCAGGCTATTTATACCGAATACTGCCAACCCAACACCGTCATAATGCATCCATTGCCGAGAGATTCTCGGGCCGATGCAAACGAGCTAGACAGTGATCTTGACGACAACCCCAACCTGGCAATTTTCCGTCAGGCCGACAACGGGGTTCTAGTCCGTATGGCACTATTTGCACTAGTCTTGGATGTAGCTGATAAAGTCGATGAGTTTTCCTACGACGTACGCTGGTACAACTCAAGACAGGTTTAATGCCGCTAATAATAAAAAAGATAATTAAACCATGAATGAATTTGATGATATTCGTCCCTATAACGATGCGGAAGTCCCAGCTGTAATAGCGCGACTGATTGTCGACCCCGAATTTATAGATCTTCTGCTAAGTCGCAAAGTGCCTCTACTGGCCAAGCTATGCCCCTGGTTTTTACGGCCTTTTGTCCGTCTGGGGCTGCGTAAACTAACCCGTGACATGGGCACTGTGAATGACTTGCAAGTGCATATGAGCGAAGCGTTAGCCAAGGTACTTGATGCCACTACCGATGGTTACAGCTTTGGTGGGCTAGATAATCTAGATCCGTGCAAAGCCGCTTTATATATAAGCAACCATCGCGATATTGCCCTTGACCCAGCGCTAGTCTGTCAGGGCCTATTCGCGGCTGGCAAAGATAGCGTGCGTATAGCCATTGGCGATAACTTGCTAAGCAAGCCCTTTGCCGCAGACCTTATGCGCGTCAATCGCAGCTTTATTGTTAAGCGCTCGGCAACCGCAAGGCGCGAAAAGCTCGAAGCTCTAAAGCAACTTTCCCGCTATATTCGCCACAGCATCAGCCAAGAGCAGGTGTCTATCTGGATCGCCCAGGCAGAAGGGCGTGCCAAAAATGGCCGCGACCGCACCGAAACGGCACTGCTAAAAATGCTCGCACTGTCGAAAGGCGAAGGGCAAGATTTTGCTGCAGCCACCGGTGAGTTAAATCTTATCCCGGTGTCCATCTCCTATGAGTATGACCCCTGTGATGCAGACAAGGCCCGCGAACTTTATTCAGCTCAGCAGGGCACTGCCTATGTTAAAAAAGAATTTGAAGATCTCGACACCATTCAAAAAGGTATCTTGGGTTACAAGGGCCGTATTCATGTGAACTTTGGTCAGCCAGTGGGTGAGGGTTTTCAAAATGCCGATGCTCTGGCCGCCGAAGTGGATCGCCAGATATTTAGCCATTACCAGCTGTTTCCAACCAATATTATTGCCTGGCAGATGCAGGGCAATAGAGAGGGTATAGAGGCATTGCAACAGCAGTGGCCAGACGAAGACTGGTTAAAAGCTCAGACCTCTTTCCAGTCACATATTGATCAAATACCTGCCGAGCATCGTCAAATAGTCATTGATGCCTACGCAGCGCCCGTGGACAATCAGATTGCTTATCAATCTAAATAAGGATATTCATTTTTGTTAGATTCAGACGTTCGCGAGACTATCCAGCAAGGCTATCGCGAGTTTTTAAAATCGCGCGAACTCAGTCCGCGACTCGGTCAAAAGCAGATGGTTGCGGCCATTGCTAATAGTCTTAGCAATGATGACCCAGATAAACGTTTAGCGGTGATTGAAGCCGGCACAGGTACAGGTAAAACCGTAGGCTATCTAATTGCCGCGTTGCCTATCGCCAGAGCATTGAAAAAAACCGTGGTAGTCGCCACTGGCACCATTGCTCTGCAAGAACAGCTAATTCATAAAGACCTACCAGAACTATTAGAATCCTGCGGCTGGGATTACAGTTGCGCCCTCGTAAAAGGCCGCGGTCGCTACGCCTGCAATCTGCGTATGGAACAGTGTTTGGATGCGGTGAAGTCGAAAGACGCCGGACTGTTTTTATTTGAAGACGAACAGCAATTTAACCCCAATGCCGCTACTGAAAATCTGTTTAAAGAAATGTCAGCAGCCTTAGATGACGGTGCCTGGGATGGTGATAGAGACTCCTGGCCAACCCGTATTCAGGATACCGAGTGGCGCGCACTGACCGTAGATCGACGCCAGTGCACCGGCAGACGCTGTCGCTTTGTCAATCAGTGCCCGTTCTTTAAAGCGCGTAATGACCTTGAGGAAAGCGAATGCATTGTCGCCAACCATGACTTGGTAATGGCCGACCTTGCGCTGGGTGGTGGAGCGATATTACCTCCGCCTGAAGACTGCATTTATATTTTCGACGAAGGCCACCGTTTGGGCGATACCGCCATTCGTCACTTTGGTGCCGAGTGTAAAATTAATAGCACACTAACTTGGCTAGAGCGTTTGCCCAAACAGATCAAAGGTCAGGCGCCACTTTTTGAAAAAGACACCGCACTGTCAGAACAGTTGCCGCGCATTGAGAGAGAGGCAGGCAAGTTGACCGAACTGGTCTCAATGGCCTACCCACTGTTAAAAGAGCATTTAGATTTATCCGATCATGCCGAAGGCCGTTACCGTTTTGCCCATGGCGATGTCGGCGCTGTTATTCGTGATCTGGCCAAACAGATTACCATGCAAACCAGCGGCTGGTTAGGTCGCTTAGAAGTGCTTGAAGACACATTAAGCGAAGCTCTAAGCGATAAACAGTATCCGGTGCCTGTGCCCGATATTGAGTTATTTTATCAGCAGGCCGGTAACTGGCTATCTGGTGCAGAGCGTCTATTAGCCCTGTGGGATAGGTTACATAAAGAATTAAAAAAGGGCGAGATGCCCATGGCCTGTTGGTTAAAGTTGGATGAAAATGCTGGCGGTAATATTGATATCTCGATTAATGCCAGCCCCATACAGGCCGCCGAATTGCTCAAAGACCGTTTGTGGGGCAGTTGCTATGGCGCGGTGCTCACCTCAGCAACCTTAAAATCTCTGGGTAACTTTAATACCTTGCAGCGCGAAACTGGTGTTCCAAATTCGGCGCACTTTTTATCAGTAGCTGGTGCCTTTAACTATGGGGAGGCAGCGGCAGTGCGCGTGCCATCGGGTGCGGTCGAGGGCAATAGTAT
>CAJXVK010000058.1 GCA_913060735.1 uncultured Cellvibrionales bacterium | reverse complement strand
ATCCTCTCTGGTCTCGTGGGCTCGGAGATGTGTATAAGAGACAGGAATATAATACTGGCCCTCGGTGAGCCGCTGCCTCCAATCACTGTCTGCTAGGTCAAGCTTCTCAAAAGCCCATAATTTAGCGCTGCTGGCCATAGCCAAAAAGCCCAGACCTATTCGCTGTATCCAAGTTCGTCGATTCATCTCTATCGCCTTTTAATGATTCTGCCAGTATGACCTCAGGAACCCTAATTAACTCCATGGGGATGCACAATCGGATCACCCGCAGATTGCTTAAGCAGCACCTTAAGCTGCGATACCAGTCCGCCCGCCAGAATCAAACCGCAGCCAATAAGTTCCGGATCAGTCAGGTATTCATCCAATAGCCACCAGCCACAGAGCGCTGCGAAGACAGATTCAAAACTCAGAATAATGGAGGCGTGAGAGGCTGGCGCAGTCCGCTGCCCAACCACCTGCAAGCAAAAAGCGACACCAGATGACATAACACCCACATAGAGCAATGCCACGCCTGCACCCAAAATACCCTGCCAGTCCCAGCCTTCAAATATAGGCACTAAAATAAAGCTAATGATTGTTGCAACCACAAACTGAATAAAGATTAAGCGAAATGGCGATGTTTGATTGGCTAACTTGCCTGTAAAAATCATATGCAGAGCAAACAGTATGGAACCGAGCAGAATCAAAATATCACCGGTAAATAATTCGTCACTATCCACCTGTCCCAAAAAGAACAGCCCGACCATTGCCATGGCCACGCCGACCCAGGTGGGCCACTGAGTCTTGTTACGGAAAAATATGCCAATTATTGGCACAAAAATAATATAAACACCGGTTAAAAAACCTGCTCGTCCGGCAGTGGTATACACCATGCCCCACTGCTGCAACAGCATGCCTGCGGTGAGCACCAGCCCCAGCAATGCGGCTTTTTTATTAATCGCATTAATGGCAAAAATTTGTTTTGGCTTTTCTATTGCATACCAGAGCGGCAAAATGACCAGCGCACCGATAAAAAATCGCCCAAAGGTAAATGTGATGGGGCCAATATGATCCATACCAGTACGCTGATAAACAAACGCCAAACCCCAAATAAAGGCAGTAAGCAGCAGAATTAAATCAGCGCGCAGATCAGTTTTTAAACTCATAGTTTTTCTACTTATTATTTCTAATTATTATTCATAGACTGTATATGTTGAACCAGCAATTGCAGATTTTCTTGACCACGAAATTCATTAATATCCAAACGGTATACACAGCGTACAACGCCAGCGTTATGATTTGGCCAAACTGCAGTATCAATGTTAAACCAGATAGCGTCTATAGCCAGTTGGGATTGGCCATGAGGGGCCAGTACCAGCTTTAGATGTTTTTCACCGACAATACGCTGCTGCATAATAACAAAGTCGCCCTCAAAACAGGGTTCGGGAAATAGCTGCCCCCAGGGGCCGCTATCGCGCAATAACTCAGCGGTGCGCATACTTAGCTGGTCAGCTTGTAAGCTGCCATCGGTAACTAATTTAGCCTGTAAGTCATCTTCACTTAATGATTTAGCTACCTGCGTGGCAAAGGCCTGCTCAAACTCAGGGAGTTTATTTTCCTCAAGGCTTAGACCAGCGGCCATAGCATGGCCACCAAACTTGGTAATCAAGCCAGGATTCTGGGTTGCCACAGCGTCCAGCGCATCGCGAATATGCAGACCGGGAATCGAGCGTGACGAACCCTTTAATTCGCCACTATCACCGCGGGCAAAGGCGACTACCGGGCGATGGTATTTTTCCTTAATACGCGAAGCCAGTAGTCCCACCACACCCTGATGCCAGTCTGGCTGAAATAGGCATAGCGCCGAGGGCAGTTCTGCCTCTGCACTAAAAACCAGCTTTTCCACAATCGTTAGCGCCTCGCGCTGCATATCCTGCTCAATCAATTTACGGTCTTGATTTAACTCATCAAGAGCGCGGGCGGTATTCATCGCCTGCTCTGCATCTTCGGTCAGCAGGCACTGTATTCCCAGTGAAATATCATCGAGTCGGCCGGCAGCATTAAGCCTTGGGCCCAGTGCAAAACCTAGGTCAGTAGCCACCAGACGCGCAGGATTTTTACACGCTATGCGCAGTAGCGCCTGTATGCCAGGACGACAGCGACCAGAGCGAATTCGCAGTAGACCCTGATAAACCAGAGCACGGTTTACCTGGTCCAAGGGCACCACATCCGCTACGGTGCCCAGGGCCACCAGATCCAACCAGCTAGCCATATTGGGTTCAACTCTGTTTTGTTCGGCAAACCAATTTTTTCGGCGCAGTTCGGCGCGCAGTGCACTAAGTAAATAAAATGCCACACCCACACCAGCAAGGTTTTTACTCGGGAAGTCACAGCCGGGTTGATTGGGATTGACAATCGCCACCGCGGCGGGAAGTACTGCCCCGGGAAGATGGTGATCGGTAACAATAACCTCTATACCAAGGCTATTAGCATGGGCAACGCCCTCAACACTGGAGATGCCATTGTCGACGGTAATAATAATATCTGGAGACTTTTGTGCGGCGAGGTCGACAATCTCTGGGGTAAGGCCATAGCCATAATCAAAGCGATTGGGCACCAAAAATTCGACATTGGTATAACCCATGGCCGTTAGTGCCAACACCATCAATGCTGAGCTGGTTGCACCGTCGGCATCAAAGTCGCCAACAATCATAATCTGGTGTTTTTGTTCTAACGCCAAGACCAAACGCGTAACAGCAGCAGGGACGCCCTGCATGGACGCTGGCTTGGGAAGACAGGAAAGCTGACGATCCAGCTGCTCTTGATTACTGATACCCCGCGCCTGATAAATGCGCTTCAGAAGCGGGTCAAGCTGTTCGGGAAAGTCGCAGCTACTGAGGTCAACGGGTCGAGTGACAATTTGCATTAGTTGGTTGCCACTTAAATTATGTGGAGGTTAGGCTAAATTTAACAGCTTGATGGGCTGACTACAGATAGCCAGCTTGTTTACCAATATAATAGCTTACCCAACCCAGACCGGCGATGATTAGCCAGATACCACCCAGTAATATAAAGCCGCGAAAGGGTTTGCGCTCAGTAGTATTAAAACCACTGTTAAGGTATTTTTCGACCCGCTCCATATCTTCTGCAGATAACTTCTCTTCTTCGCTCATAATTATCTCTCAAACTCAGCCGGTAAACTTAGGTAACCGCCAACCTGCTCCGGTGTCAGATTGGTCAGCCTGGGCACAACCCCCAGACAGGGCTCATTAAATAGGCGCTTTAGTGTAGCAATATTTTCATCTAATCGCGGCATATCTGGGTCAATTACATTGGCCACCCAGCCGACAATCTGTAAACCGTCGCGCCGAATCGCCTCTGCCGTTAACAGAGCATGATTTAAACAACCCAGTCGCATGCCTACCACTATTATTACGGGGCAACTCAGTTCTCGGGCCACATCGGCAAGTGTTTCGCGGTTATTAAGCGGTACTCGCCAGCCGCCAGCCCCTTCGATCAAGGCCATATCAACAGGCAGCATAGCAACACCGCGACAGAAACCCACCAGCCGCGATGCCGACAATGTTTTACCTACCTCCTGTGCCGCAATATGCGGTGCAATGGCCGCCTCTAACGCCACCGGATTAACCTGCTGATAGGGCAACTTATGGCTGGCAATGGCCTGCAACTGCAAGGCATCATCATTTTGCAACCCTGCACCACTATCTTCGCAGCCTGCGGCCACAGGTTTAATAGCTGCTGTTCTCAGGCCTGCATTATTAGCCGCCCATAGCAGGCCAGTGGCAATGGCTGTTTTGCCCACATCGGTATCGGTACCAGAAATAAATAGCCATTTATTGGCCATGGATGTTCACCCTAAAATTTATTTAATGCTTAACATTCAATCTTTAACAATATATCCGCTAATAATTTCCCAGGTTGCAGGAAGAGTACCATCGGGCAGCCGAAATTGTTCATAGGCATTATAGAGCGCTTTAAGCTGCCGCTTGCCGGTTAAATGGTTGGCCTTGCCAGCATTGTTATTATGGGCGCCAACATTCTTGAGTTCTAAGAGTAGCTCCCTGACCGACTGGTGCTGTTCGGTCACGGCTGAAGACTGTAGATTAATCGTATTAAGGCCGGCCTCGGTGAAGGCAGCCTGCCACTGCTGCAAACTGGCAAAACGATTAACATGCACGCCATCATCGACCTCAGCCCACGCCGCGCGCAATTCCACTAATGTCTGGGGCCCAGGTACAACTATATAAAGCTGCCCATTTACTGCTAACACACGATAAAGCTCTGCGGCCAAGCGCGGTAAATCATCACACCATTGCAGCGCAAAATTTGAAAAAATAAGGTCTTGAGACGCACTGGCCAAATCGAGATTTTCTGCATCTGAACACAGCCAATAACATGCTGGATAGCAGTTCTGAGCGTAGGACAACATGCCGGGAGAAATATCGACTCCAGTCACCCGGGACGCGGGAAATCGAGCCTGCAATTGCACGCTGTGGTAGCCAGTACCACAACCCAGATCAACAATATTTTCTGGGCAATCCGCAGGTGAAATACTGTTTAGCAGTTGTTCACCAATCCGATGCTGAAGTTGCGCCACCGCATCGTAACGTTTAGCCGCCCGACCAAAAGACTCCGCGACTTTTTCTTTATCCAGACGATAGCGCTGGCTCTCGAAAAAGTGACTTATCTTTTCTACAACATCATCAGTGGCAGTTAAATGAGGTAGATGACCAGCCCCTGGGATAATCACTGAATCGGCAATCTGTTCAGCGGCAGCTAATGGAACCAAGGCATCAATTTGGCCAAAAATATTTAATGAGGGGCACTGTATCTTGGCCATAGTGGGCCAATTATCCAAACGCCCCAGTAGCGCTAATAGCTCTTTGCCAGCAACAGTGTCAATTTTCGATTCCATGCCACGCAATGTGCGGATAAGCTGGCGCTGCTGTATATCGCCCTGAGATTGTAAACCGGCAAAACGTTTAAGGCAGGCCTGACTGTCCTCAGCCCAGCTGTCTGTGAAGCTATTGAAATTATCTGCAGCCATAGCATGTGGATACTGCTCACTGGCAACAAATTGTAGGTTACTGCTAATGGTTATTAGACCAGCTACCCGCTCAGGATATTGGGCCGCAAAGGCACGGCACAGCATGCCGCCCAAAGAGAGTCCAATAAGATAACAGTGACTGGGTAAGCTGTGTGCCATCCAACTAATAAGGCTAGCTTCGCTGTAATCATCTAAAGATGGCGCATCACCAAAGCCGGGCAGATCAAGAGTATTGACCTCGGCATAGCTATCTAGAGACTGCTTAAATGAGCCCCAAATTTGACTGTCTGTACCCCAGCCATGAATCATAACTATGGGCTGCTGAAGTTTGCTAGGCACCCACAGACTCCAGCGCCTCGAGCAACTGATCGACTTGCTGTTCGCTATGCGCGGCCGATAAACAGATCCGCAATCTGCCGCTGCCTTTGGGCACGGTAGGCGGTCTAATCGCGCCAACCATAACGCCTTTTTCCCGCAGCTGCTGGCTAATCTCGCTCACCCGCAGGTCATCATTAATTAGCACCGGTTGAATAGGCGTATCAGACGCCATTAACTGTAGACCAATCTGCTGCCCACCCGCTCTAAACCGTTTAACCAACAGATTGAGATGATCTCGACGCCACTGCTCTTCGCGGACTATTTTTAAGCTCGCACTGGTCGCGCAAGCAATCGAGGGTGGTAGTGCAGTGGTATAAATATAGCTGCGGGCAAACTGAATTAGGGTTTCAATTAATGCCTCGCTACCGGCCACAAAGGCACCAAAGGTACCAAAACTTTTGCCCAGAGTGCCCATAAGTATTGGCACCTGTTCTATGGAAAGGTTTTGCTGCTCAACAATACCGGCACCAGTGGCACCCAGCACACCAACACCATGGGCATCATCAACCATGAGCCAGGCGTTATGCTCAGCAGCTAAGGCACTTATCTCAGGCAGTGGCGCTACGTCACCGTCCATACTAAACACGCCATCAGTCACCACCAGTTTGCGACTGGCCGAACTCTGCTCAAGCTGCGTCTGTAAATTCGACAGACTACTGTGTTTATAGCGTTTGAAATCCGCCCGCGAGAGACGGCCACCATCTAACAGAGAAGCGTGGTTAAGCTGGTCTTGAAGGACCAGATCATGGCGCCCTACCAAGGCATTAATCAAGCCCAGATTAGCCATATAGCCGGCACTGAAGAGCAGTGCCCGAGGACGGCCGGTAAACTCAGCCAGCTGTTCTTCCAACTGTTGGTGGGCAACTGAATGACCACTAATAAGATGCGATGCACCACTGCCCGTACCATAGTTATCGACGCCCGCTTTTAATGCCGCCGCAATATCTGGGTGCCCAGCTAAACCTAGGTAATCATTGCTGCAGAAATTCAGAAGCGACTGGCCATTAACCTCCAGCGCAGAACCACAGCCCGAGGCTACATTAACTCGCTGACGATAGAGGTGCTGCTGATGACGCTCATCGAGCCCCGCCTGCAAGGTCGCATCTAAAGAACTCACCGACAGAACTAGCCTGCTCGATAAAACATTGAGTCGGTCTTGGCCTCGGCAATAGTTTGATGCAGTTCAGCTTCCTGCTCATCACTATCCTTATCCACCTGATACTCTTCAGGGGCAATACCCAAACGCTCAAATAACTGCATATCGGTATTGGCTTTAGGGTTGGGGGTAGTCAGTAATTTTTCGCAATAGAAAATAGAATTAGCACCAGCCATAAAAGCCATGGCCTGCATCTGCTCATTCATATCCTCTCGCCCTGCTGATAAGCGGACATAGGATTTAGGCATCATCAGTCGCGCTACCGCAATGGTGCGAATAAATTCAAAGGGATCGAGATCAGCCTGATCTGCCATAGGTGTGCCCGCTACTTTCACCAACATATTGATTGGCACAGACTCCGGATGAACCGGCAGATTGGCCAGCTCCATCAATAAGCCCGCACGATCCTTTTGCTCTTCACCCATACCCACAATACCACCGGCACAGACTTTCATACCGGAATTGCGCACATTGGATAAGGTATTTAGACGGTCTTGGTAGGTACGGGTCGTAATAACGTCCCCATAGAATTCTTTTGAAGTGTCCAAGTTATGGTTGTAATAATCGAGGCCGGCACTGGCTAACTTGTCGGACTGCTCTTCAGATAACATGCCCAGTGTCATACAGGTCTCTAGACCCAGCGATTTCACTTCACGAATCATCTCAGCCACCGCAGGAATATCTCGATCATGGGGCGAACGCCATGCTGCACCCATACAGAAACGGCTAGAGCCACTGGCTTTGGCTATTTTCGCCGCCTCAATCACCTGCTCAATTTGCAGTAGCTTCTCTTTTTCAAGGCCGGTGTCGTAGCGCGCACTCTGCGGACAGTACTTACAGTCTTCTGGGCAGGCGCCTGTCTTGATCGATAGCAAGGTGCTGAGCTGAACCTGATTGGGATTAAAGTGCCTGCGATGCGTGACCTGAGCATCAAATAGCAGATCATTAAAAGGCTGGTTAAATAAGGCGAGTACTTCTTCGCGCGTCCAGTCGTTGCGAACGACAGATGCTTCTTGGGGTGACATGGCCAAACTCCGGTATCTCAAGGGCTAAGGCGCAAATGATAGGGCCACAGCGCGCGTTGTCAACCAAATAAATAAATAAAGGTTAACGGCGATATAAATATGAATCCACTACACTAGAATACTGAGCATAGCGTAGGATGACTGGGAACGGTGAGCACGATAACTGAAAGCCTGCAGGGTACCGAAGAAACTCAGCTTACTTACGCCTAGTCATCCTCATAACTCTACCTAAATCTTTTTTGGCATTTTTAAACCACAGCCCCCAAGACAGTCGGTATATCCAATACATACCGCGCCACCAGCCGGGCACAATAATAAGCGGTACATTCTTAGCTACCTTATCCAGCGCCTCAAAGGCAAAATCTTCCACCGGCATGGGCTTTAACTTCGCCCAGTAGGCAGCGGCTTTTTCGCGGTTGATGCCTTTGGGCAGACGCCCATAAACACCACCAGTAAGCAGAGGCGTATCGATTGCGCCTGGGCATAGGGCACTGACCCGCACCCCTTTCATCTCTGCTTCCACACGCAGTGCTTGACTGAGGCCGGAGACAGCAAATTTGGTGGTGCTATAGGCAATTTGACTCGCGGTAGGCACTAAGCCTGCCATAGAGGCGGTATTTACAATATGACCAAACCCTTGGGCTACCATAGTTCGATAGCAAGCCTGAACGCCATTGGTCACGCCGCGCAAATTAACGTCGATGGTGGTATTCCAATCACTTATCTCATACTCATCAGCAAAGCCACCAATACCGATACCTGCATTGTTAAACATATAATCTAGACGACCGGTCTTAGCGACTGCTTCATCCACAATAGTCTGCATAAGGTCATAGTCACAGACATCCAGCTCACGCGCCCAGGCATTACCACCCTTTTTAACAATCTCGGCGGCAACTTCTTCAGCCAGTGCAATTTGTCTGTCGGTCAGTACCACGGTGCAACCGCGGTTGGAGAGTTCTATTGCGAGGGCTTTACCTATGCCGGTAGCGGCACCGGTAATAACAGCTGTAGCGTCTTTAAAGATTCTTATTGTCATTATTATTATCGATCTAAAGTATTAGTTAATCGGGCTGCGGTGCTAGGAGATAATATGGTCCTTCATAAATTGATGTACCACAGCCTGATTATTGGCCAGCACCGTAAAGCGCTCTTCTCGCTCAAAGAGATCGGCCATATGCGGCGGCAACTCTGGATCATGGGGATAACCAGCCTGCTTCGCAGCATCGGGGAACTTGGCAGGATGCGCTGTGGCCAGAGTCACCATTGGGGCTTCTAGATTGCGGCGACATTGACGCGCCGCTTCAAGACCAATGGCCGTGTGCGGGTCGAGTAGATAATCGCTATCGCGATTAACATCGCTAATAATTCTAAGCATGCCTTCATCATCGCAGCGGTAGCTGGAAAATAACTTCCGCACTTCCACTAGCGCACTGTCGCTCAGATTCATATGACCTGCTTTGGCATCTTTCATTAACTCGGCAATGGCACCACCATCGCGACCATAGAGATCAAAGAGCAAACGCTCAAAATTACTCGAAATCATAATATCCATACTCGGCGCCAAGCTCTGTTCTAGGGGTCGAGTACTGTGGTCATTGTCGCTAATGCATCGATGCAAGATATCGTTTTGGTTGGTGGCTATCACCAGCTGCTCAATCGGCAGACCCATTTTATGGGCCAGATAACCGGCAAAAATATCACCGAAGTTGCCGGTGGGCACCGAGAAAGACACCTTGCGCTGCGGCCCACCCAATGACAGTGATGCCCAAAAATAATAGACAATCTGCGCCATTATGCGCGCCCAGTTAATTGAGTTTACGGCGACCAACTGGCGGCCGTCAGGCAAAAATGACTGGTCAGAAAAGCTGGCTTTGACCATATTCTGGCAATCATCGAAGTTACCTTCGAGAGCCAGATTGTGAATATTATCGGCCAGTACAGTAGTCATCTGGCGGCGCTGCACGTTAGATACCCTCTCATGGGGGTGCAAAATAAACATATCAACATGCTTACTGTGACGACAGCCTTCAATGGCTGCAGAGCCTGTATCACCTGAGGTGGCGCCCATAATAACCACTTTCTGGTTGCGCTTTTCCAGGGTGTAATCAAGCAGGTTTCCCAAAAACTGCAGGGCGAAATCTTTAAATGCCAGCGTTGGCCCATGGAAAAGTTCTAAGATCCATTCGTTGTGACCGGTCTGCACCAGCGGTGCAATGGCGCCATGACGAAAGGTGGCATACGACTTGTCGATTAACTGCTTTAAATCGTCTTGTGGAATGGCCCCATCGACAAATGGGGTCATTATTTTGAGTGCTAGTTCTTCATAGCCGCGGCCGGCCCAAGAGGCGATTTCTTGCTGGCTAAATTGGGGCAGCTGCTCTGGTACAAACAGACCACCATCAGATGCCAGTCCGGTGAGAATGACATCTTCAAAACTTTTTGGCTCAACACCGCCACGGGTACTTATATATTTCATTTACTGGTCCAGGTGCTCTACACGGATAAAGTTTACGCTGCCACGCACTTTTTCAAGTTGTTCAATATGTTCGACCGCCTCATCGAGATACTTCTCTTTGGTGGAATTGGTCAAAATAATCACGTTGACGTACTGCTCTCCAGCAGGCTGTTCTTTTTGGATAATAGCTTCAATACTAATACCAGCATCACCCATAATCTTGGTGACATTGGACAGCACGCCCGGCTTATCGAGCGCCGAGAAGCGAATATAAAAACTGGTTTCTATATCCTGAATATCCATCAATGTTTGGCTTTGCAATGCAGAGGATGCACAGCCCAATGCAGGCACCCAAGAATCTGGGCTCGACTGCAGTGTGCGGGCAACATCAACAATATCAGCAATCACTGAGGATGCAGTTGGCTCGGAGCCAGCACCAGGACCATAAAATAAGGTGGTACCCACAGCATCAGCATTGACCATTACTGCGTTAGACACATCGTTAACACCAGCAATCAAACAACTCTCAGGCACCAGAGTTGGGTGCACCCGCAACTCAACGCCCTCTTCTGACTGACGCGCAATACCCAGATGCTTGATGGCATAACCCAACTCCCGGGCATAAGACACATCCTGCGGCTCCAGCTTGGTAATACCATCGGTGAAAATACCGTCGAGGCTAAGCGGCATACCAAATGCCAGCGACGCCATAATAACCAGTTTATGGGCAGCATCTATGCCTTCAACATCAAAGGTCGGGTCAGCTTCGGCGTAGCCTTTTTCCTGCGCTTCGGTGAGCACATCGGCAAAGTCACGACCCTTGCTATCCATCTCGGAAAGAATAAAGTTGGTGGTGCCATTAATAATCCCAGCCAGCCAATTGATGCGATTAGCCGACAGACCTTCGCGCAAGGCTTTAATAATGGGAATGCCACCAGCAACCGCAGCTTCATAGGCCACAATAAGATTTCGTGATTCGGCTTCGGCAAATATCTCAGTACCATGAGCGGCAATCAATGCCTTATTAGCAGTGACTACATGCTTGCCATGTTGCAGTGCCGTCATCACTAGATCGAGGGCCACGCTGGTGCCACCGATCAATTCGACGACTATATCGATAGCGGGATTTTTAGCCACATCGAAGATATCGCGTGACACCTGAGTACCAGAGGTATCGCAGCTCGGATTGTCGCGACGAGCACCAATCTGGGTTACGGTAATGTCGCAATTAGCGCGTGCATTAATAGTATTTGAATTGCGGCCTAAAACGTTGAATACACCTGCACCTACTGTGCCTAGTCCGCAGATGCCGATATTTACCGATCGCACCTTAAATTTCCTCGAGATAATGACTGTTAACGCGGCCTCGTAATCGACGCCGCTTTTGAAGGCAGTAATTTTATACTATTACAGAATTTATTCAGGGTTATTTTTAGGAGTTTGGCTTATCCAGACCAAAGATTTTCGCGAGATCTGCCGCTGGCTGGTAACCAGGAATCATAGTGCCATCCATTAATATAATAGAGGGGGTACCCGAAACGCCCAGATCACGACCCAGCGCAAAGTGCTCGGCCACCGGATTATCCTCACAAACAGCCGTTGCAATGTTCTCGCCATTCTTTACCCGAGTAAGAATATCCTGCTGATCTTTGGCACACCAAGCCGTGGCAATCTTGTTGTAAGACTCTGAGGGAATCCCCGCGCGAGGATAGGCCAGATAGCGCACCTCAATACCATAGGCATTGAGCTCGGCCACTTCACGATGCAGCTTGCGACAGTAGCCACAGTCAACATCAGTAAATACGTTCATCACCGCTTTAGTCTGGCCCGCAGGCTTAAAAATAATCATGTCACTGGTAGAGCGCGAGGCGAACAGAGTTTGGCGTTCGTCGTTAAGACGCATATCGCGCACATTCACAAACTGGCCCGCTTTGACCTGGTACAGGCTGCCATCAAAGAAATGCTCACCATTGGCCGACACATATAGGATAGGGCCACTCTCAACTTGAACTTCGTAAAAACCATCAATTGGCGCCTCTCCAATCACATGATAGTTGAGGTCAGATCTACCCGAGGTCAGTTTTTCAGTGATGGTATTTACCACAGCACCGGGCACATCAGCGATGGTCACTAAAGGCAATAAACAGAGCGAGGCAAAGATAGCTGCAAAGGCTAGCTTGACAGGCATAAGATTAGTTTTAAACAAAATAGAATCCTAATTAAGAGTGATTAGAGCCTTGCAGTCGCGAATACTGCGGGGGTTCCATATTGGGATAACTGCATGTTTCTGCCCCCTTGATGCTAGCTGAGGCCCCAGCCTAAGCTGGGGTAACTTATGGGCTCTGGATGTCGTATCGATCCAGTTCCAGTTCCAGTTAAACAGCTTCTTCGCCCGTTTCGCCGGTACGGATACGAATCACTTCATCCAATGATGAGATAAAGATTTTACCATCGCCTATTTTGCCGGTAGCAGCTGACTTGGTAACCGCTTCAACAATGCTGTCGACCATATCCTGAGCAACGGCAATTTCAAGTTTAATTTTAGGCAGAAAATCCACCACATATTCGGCACCACGGTAAAGCTCTGTGTGACCTTTTTGACGGCCAAAACCTTTTACTTCGGTAACGGTTATGCCCTGCACACCAATATCGGCTAATGCTTCGCGAACATCATCAAGTTTAAACGGTTTAATAACAGCGGTAATCAGTTTCATAGTTCTAAGTCTTCGTTGTGGTCTTTGTTTAATATAGATGGCTGTAAAGATACCTGTTTCTAAAATAAATTGCATCTATGCAACTATAAAATGATGGGCATAAAAAAACCGGGGTCTAAAGACCCCGGCTAAAGCTTCAAGGGTATAACCTTACGACTTAGAACTGACGAACTCGGGGTAGGCATCAATTCCGCACTCAGATGCATCAACACCTTCGTACTCTTGCTCTTCGCTGACTCGGATGCCCATAGCCAGTTTCAGAATGTACCAAACAATACTGCTAGTCACAAAAGTCCAAGCGAAGATAACCGCTGCACCCGTTAACTGAGCCATAACAGTGACATCAGAATTAATAGTTACTGCTAGTAGACCCCAAAGACCAACAACACCATGGACTGAGATAGCGCCTACAGGATCATCAATTTGAATTGAGTCAAAGAACTTGACCGACAAAACTACAATTGCACCACCAACCGCACCAATAAAAGTCGCCATGCCACCAGAGGCAGACAGTGGATCAGCAGTGATTGCTACCAGACCAGCCAGCGCACCGTTAACAGCCATAGTCAGGTCTGCTTTGCCATATAGGAATTGAGCCAGAATCAGTGCAGCCAGAAGGCCACCAGCAGCTGCAGCGTTAGTGTTAACAAACACGCTAGCAACGTTGTTAGACGACTCAACGCTAGACACGGCCAATTCAGAACCGCCATTGAAACCAAACCATCCCATCCACAGGATAAACATACCAATGGCTGCTAACGGCATATTGGCGCCAGGTAGAGCATTTACTTTTCCGTCTGCGCTGTACTTGCCCTTACGTGGACCTAGGAACAGAACACCAGATAGAGCTGCAGTAGCACCGCATAGATGCACAATACCGGAACCGGCGTAGTCAGAATAACCAACAGTCTCACCTAGGAAACCGCCACCCCAAGACCAGACGCCTTGCATTGGGTAGATAAAGCCCGTCATCACAACAGCAAAGGTTAGGAAGGCCCAAAGCTTCATGCGCTCAGCAACAGCACCAGAGACAATAGACATAGCCGTAGCGACAAATACTACCTGAAAGAAGAAGTCGGACGCACCGGAGTAGTAGGTATCACCACCGCTAGCTAAAACTTCAGCTGTCGTTGCGTTACCAATTGAATTGCCAAACCATGCGTCAGGGAATATCAGATCAGCGGTGCCACCATACATAATAGAGTAGCCCATTACCATGTACATGCAGCAAGCAATTGAGTACAACGCAACGTTTTTAGTC
>CAJXVK010000057.1 GCA_913060735.1 uncultured Cellvibrionales bacterium | reverse complement strand
ATGCACCACCGTGTAATCACCGATAGTCAAAAGTAGAGGCTGTTGTTGCAACCAGATAAGCAGTTCATCACTGTCGGGAGCGGCAAGAATTTCATTGAGAGTATCTTTGGGTGTGGGTGATCTAACCCCATGCGCAATAGCAAGCAGATGCAGGTCGTGATTGCCCAGTACCGTTTTAAAGCTGTCACCAAGGCTTTTGCAGAAGCGCAATGTTTCCAGAGACTTGGGGCCACGATTAATTAGATCGCCAACGCCGATAAGTTGGTCACAGGATGGGTCGAAAGATACAGTCTCAAGTAGCTGCAATAGCGGGTCCAGACAGCCCTGAATATCCCCCACCGCATAGCTGGTCATTTAATGCACGGCGTTGGGTGTAGAGAGTAGAAATGGCTCGATGGGGGCGTTAAATGGATCACCATTTTCATCGAGTAATTGATAGCTTCCCTCCATGGTACCAATTGGGGTCTTGAGCACTACGCCGCTGGTGTATTGATAACTGGCTCCAGCCTCAATAGTGGGCTGCTCGCCAATCACACCCATACCGCGAACTTCTTTGCGCTCCTGATTAGCATCAATAATAATCCAGTGACGGCCGAGCAATTTGGCGGGCTCAGTACCCTGGTTTTGGATCGTTATATGGTAGGCAAATGCAAAGCGATTTTGCTCGGGCTGAGACTGTTGCTGCACATATTCTGTTACTACGCTAACCAGTATCGGCTGCAGTTCCTGTTGTAGATCTAGGTTATCCATCGTCATTTTATTACTGTCTCGCTTGCATGAATACTCTGGTTAATATGATTGCTCAGGGTGACAAAGTCTTTTACCGATAACTGTTCTGGACGCCGTCCCATATCAATAACCTCTGACACTGTCGTCAGATGCTCAGCATAGGGTTTTAGACAGTTGCGCAGTGTTTTACGTCGCATCTGAAAGCTCTGGGCCACAATCTTGCTGAGTAGTAACTCATCTTCAGCCACACAGGGCATCGTTTTATGTGGTTTTAAACGCACCACTGCCGACTGCACCTTGGGCGCGGGGCGGAAAGACTCTGGTGGTACTGGAATCAGGGGCATTACCCGACAATGGTATTGAATCATGACCGAAAGCCGACCATAGGCCTTGGTGCCAGGTGCCGCGCCAAGGCGGTCTACCACTTCCCGTTGCAGCATAAAGTGCATATCTTTGATCATATGGCGCACGCTGAGCAAGTGAAACAATAAAGGCGTGGAAATATTGTAGGGCAGGTTGCCCACTAGGCGCAGTTCATTGCCCTGATAAAATTCAGCAAAGTCAGTTTTTAACGCATCGCCACTATGAATTGTAAAATTGGGGTACTGGCTAAATTTCTCGTCCAGAAATTCGACCAAATCTCTGTCCAACTCAAGCACTGACATAGATGGACACAGTTCGACTAGGTGCTCGGTAATGGCGGCCATCCCTGGTCCAATCTCAATAAGATTGTCCTCCGGTTTGGGGCCGACCGCTGAAACGATCTGTGAAATTATCTGTTGATCGACAAGAAAGTTCTGACCAAAGCGTTTGCGCGCCTGATGATTAATTGTCATAACTCACTCGCAATGTTGGCAGCGGCCATCTGAGTAGCAACCTCAATAGCAGTTTCCAGACTGCCCTTATCTGCAGCACCTGTGCCCGCTAAATCGAGCGCTGTACCATGGTCTACTGATGTGCGCACAATGGGTAGTCCAAGCGTAATATTGGCAGCGCGACCAAAGCCCTGATACTTGAGAACCGGCAGGCCCTGATCGTGATACATAGCTAGTACGGCGTCAGCGCCCTTAAGGTTCTTAGTGGTAAATAAGGTATCTGCTGGCAGCGGCCCAACAAGATTGATGCCGCGATCGCGCCACTGTTGCAAAACTGGGGTAATGATATTTATTTCTTCATGGCCTAAATGACCGCCTTCACCAGCATGGGGGTTGAGCCCGCAGACTAAAATTTTTGGCTTGCTCACACCGAACTTATGTTCGAGGTCACGGTACAGAATATCAATGACCTCATTGAGTAAATCAGTGGTAATAGCATTAGCCACCTCCCGTAACGGCAGGTGAGTTGTGGCTAATGCCACGCGTAATTCGCTAGTTGCAAGCATCATGACTACGCGTGCAGTGCCGGTTTTCATGGCCAGATATTCGGTGTGCCCAGAAAACGGGATACCGGCATCATTGATAACCGATTTTTGCACCGGGCCAGTAATGAGAGCCTGACAGCTATTAGTTTGGCAGGCGTCTACAGCCCGATCGAGACAGTCCAATACATACTGGGCGTTGCGTTGTTCCAGCTGTCCAGCCACAGCTGGCACAGCCATGGGAGCGGGCACAATTGCCAGTTCGCCAGCAGCCAACGGCTGTTGGCGGGGTTCGATTAAGCTGAGAGGTAGACCGAGCTGCGCCGCGCGCTGCACAAGCAGATCTGGATCGGCGAAGGCGACAAGTTCTTGACCTTGGGGTTGCTGGATAAGCTGAATTAATAGGTCAGGCCCGACACCAGAGGGTTCTCCCGGTGTCAGTGCCAGGCTTAATGTCATGAGTTGTCGGATCCTTTAATTTCAATAAAGGCTTCGTCGCGAATTTCCTGTAACCACACCTGCAGTTCTTCTTCGTACTTGCGTTCGCGCAGCATGTTTTGGGCGCGGTTGCGCAGAATATTGGTGCTGAAATCTTCGTTGCGGCGGTCGGTTACCTGCAGAATATGCCAACCAAACTGGGAGCTAAATGGCGCACTGACTTCATTGAGCGCGATGGATCCCATAGTTTGCTCGAATTCAGGGACAAACATCCCTGGCGTCGACCAACCCAGCTCACCACCTTTGAGGGCAGAGCCCGGATCTTCAGAAAATTCTTTTGCCAGAGCCGCAAAGTCTTCGCCGGCAATTGAGCGATCACGCAGCTCATTTAGCAGGGCCACAGTGGTTTCCTGGTCCCGAATCTGATTGGGTTTAACTAAAATATGTCGCGCAAAGTGCTGCTCAATTAACTGCTCTCCACCACCGCGGCGCTCATAGAGTTTAAGCAGGTGATAGCCAGCACCACTACGGATCGGATCGGATACCTGGCCTATATCCATCTGCTCCACAGCATCAATAAACACACCGGGCAACTGGGCCATTTTGCGCCAGCCTAAATCACCACCTTGCAGAGCCGATTGGTCGGCCGAATTGGCGATAGCTAACTGACGAAAATCTGTCCCGTCTAAAGCCTGAGCCTGTAGCTCATTGGCGCGGGCTAGGATGGCATCTGTGTCTTCTAAGCTAGTGCCCGATGATACTGACAGCAAGATTTGGCCAACATTGACGTCGGGCGAGGTTAAAAAACGACCCTCTTCAGAGTTGAGGAAATTATCCAGCTCTTGCTCGCTGATGCGAATTCGGCGCATAACCTTACCCTGTTGCACGCGCATAATCGTTATTTCATTGCGAATCTGCTCACGCACAACTGCAACTGTGCCGCCTTGAGCATGAATCTGTGCAACATACTCTTCCATCGTTAACTTACTGCTAGAGGCGATACGTGCCATCGCTTGATTGAGCTCCTCATCGCCAATACGTATGCCAGCGTTATAGCCAATATTGAGTTGCAGGCGTTCTGAGATTAATCGATCCAAAACCTGCTGTAATAAGATATCTTGTGGAGGAGCTTTGGTGCCAGACTGCTGGATCTGCGCATAGATGGTTGCCATGCGTTGGTCGAGCTCAGATTGCAGAACAATGTCATCATCGACTACGGCAATAACCTTATCCAATAGGGTTATCTGTGCCGTGGCGCCGATTGACACAAACAGTACGCTAGCGCATATAAGCGCCGATTTTTTAGAAATTTTCCAGAGGTTCATAACCGTAAATACCATTGTTAAGCATTGTGTCTACCCGACTGCCAGTGCCAGCCAGACCTTTAAACTGTATTTGTAAGAAGATACCGTTCCTTGATTCTAATTGCTCTTCAGGGAACAGGAATTCGTCCTCCCGATCGAGCCAGTGGCGAGCAACCAAGCTGGCACGCCAGCAACAACTGTTGTATTCGAAACCTGCAAACAGTTCCAGTTCCCGCTTGTTAGTAAAATCATGATTCCAACGTCCGACCAGATTAAAATTCCCGGCCACCGGCACAAATGCGGATATATCAACTTGCTCTATATCTTGATCCACATCCATGCCATTAAATACTCTCGGCTCACGTCGGGTAAATCTATAGGTGAAGTTAAATAGGCGATTGTCGCGGTCATTATAGCGTACCCCGAGGCTGCTTTTTTCCAAATCATTATCATGATTGTCATAGATAAGATCGCCGGTAAAGCGCCAGTTTTTGGCCAGTCTGGCAGCCAGCTCCAGTGCCAGAGGCGACTGGTTACGGGTCAGTTCTGCGAGTTCATTCGCCGTTGGGTTGGACGATAATGTCACCAATCGGTCGCGGTAGTAAATTGATTGAGCAATGCTTGCTCTAAAACGCTCCTGGCCAGAACTTTGGTCAATAAACCTCGTCGTAAAGGCGACAGTAAGCCGCTCTTCGTTGGAAATTCGGTCGCCACCGTTAAAGCGGTTGTCACTAAAAAGAAGATCGTAAGAGGGGGTGAACTCTCTGGTGTCAAAGTCAGGGATTGCAGACTGGTCTTCGAATTTGGCATTGATATAAAACAGCCGCGGTTCAAACGTCTGCTTGTGATTGGCTAGCCAACTGACATCTCGCTCAAGAAAAATACTACTGTCCACCGAGTAGATCGGAACAGTTACTGAGGGTGTTTCATTGGTCAGCGTGCTGTTGTTGGTTTCAAGGGAGTAAGCCAGGTGATTAAATGCGACCTTGGGTTTAACGTAACCCCAGCTCCAGCGCTTATCCCAGGTGATACTGTAGTCGATAAGGCTGCGGCTGCCAGTGACAAAATTTGGATCCTCGTGCTCAAAGATGGAGTAGCGGTTATTCAGTTCGACCACCAGGCTATTATCAAATCTGTAGTAGCCATCAATAGAGACTCTTGGCACTACGGAGTACTGCTCTGCCAGCCCCTTAGTAATTACCTGATAGTCCTGAGTTTCGACAAGATAATTCCAGTGTTCGGTTTTATAGCCAGCTGAGGCGCGACGCTGCAGATGAGTGAGACTATTTTCATCTGGGGTGAAATTACCCAGATCGCGAAAATAGTCGACATCGCTGACTTTATTTAAATCTAAAAATGTTGACCAAGGACGATCGGCGCCACCTTGGTGCTGCAGGCTTAGCTGGTAGCGATCTTCTCCCTCAAAAGGATGCAGACCTGTTTGTGCGTCAATTCTGTCATCGTCGTCCCCCCCTTTGTCGGCCCCCAGAAAATTTGCGACTAACTCAGTTTCTGACCAGCGGCTGAGATGGCGGAATTCGGTCTCTACTCCAAACCCGCGCTCTTGGATATAACGAGGAGAAATCGTTGCATCATAATTGGGCGCAATATTCCAATACACTGGCTGAGTAAAGTCGATGCCATTGTCTTTGTTGGCACTGATGGCTGGAAATAGCAGGCCCGAAGAACGGCGGTCATCAACCGGAAATTTAAGGTAGGGCAAATAGAAGATCGGTACATCTCTGACTTCTAGGCGAGCATTCTTAACTGTGGCAAACCCTGAGCTTTGGTCAATCGCAATTTCGCTGGTCATTAGTTGCCAGGTTGTATCCCCGGGTTCGCAGCTTGAATAAGACGCATCGTCAATAACAATAATGCCATCTTTGGTTCGAGACAGGCTATCTGCCGAGCCGCGAACGGATGCCTCGTGGAGAACATAGGTTGCATCATCAATATGGACTTCTTTGCTGTCGATATCGATTTTGGCATTATTGCCTAGTAGCAAAAGCCCTGGCTCGCGAAAGCGAACATTGCCCTCGAGGGTAACTTGACGGTTGTTCTGATTAATCCGCGCAGTATCACTGCGTACCTGACGAAAGCCCTGTGAAATCTGCACGTCCCCATCGAGTTGGGCAATATTGCCCTCCAGTGCTTCAGTGGTGTTGGCGTTAACACGCAGTGAGGCTTGGTTAGGGTCTACATCTGCATCAGGATAATCGCGCTCGGGTTCCACATAGGCGCCACAGCAATAGGGGTCCAGCGACAATCGCTGCTCTGGGGTCATATCTTCTTCTTCGACCCAATCCAGATTTAGCACTCGGGCGACTCTGGGTTCCTCTGGATTAGCAGCCCTGGTGTTATTAATACTGCGCGCAGGCCGGATGCCCTTGGCGATATCGCTGCTCTGGGGTTCCTGCTCTCGACATAGCCACTTGCCATCTGGACCGCCACCGCAGCTCCACAAGGTCTGTTCTGAATCTTGTTCGGCCATTGCTGAAAGTGGCAGCGCAGCGCAAATCAGGATTGTCATTGCAACCAAAAGGCACCGAGCAGGGCGAGCGGATAGAGGATGTCGCAAAGTTGTTACAGCTTGAGTCAAATCTGGGGCCCATAACGAATTTTATATTGCCGCATTTTACCTGATATCTGTCTCCAGTAGAGACCTGAATTGCAGCAAATAGGCTAGAATACCTATTTTTTGCCCTAGGGCCATTTAAATAGGCAGTTGCTGAGTGGAAAACCAAGATCAACAAACTTTTTTTGACTGGATAATGGTCTTTTTACCGGTCGCTAATGTATTACCAGAACCCTTAAAAGTTGAGGCTTTAGCTGGCGATGCAGGCTTTCGGCGCTACTATCGGCTCAATACTCAGCCAAGTTTAATTGCGGTCGATTCGCCGCCAGCCAAAGAAAATAACCCAGCCTATATCGCCGTGGCTATGGCCCTGCAGGCACAGGGCATTCGCACACCTAAAGTACATGCTGTCGATTTTGCTCAGGGGTTCTTCTTGCTTGAAGATTTTGGCTGCGATTTACTCCAGCCCATGCTCAGCCCAAAAACGGTGGGCAGCTGTTATCAGCAGGCTGAGGAGATGTTGTTAGAGATTCAAAAAACTGTACCCGACCCTGTAGTTTTCCCCTGCTACGATGCTCAGCGTCTGCGTGACGAAATGGCACTGTTTAGCCATTGGTTTGTCACTGAGCTGCTGGGTATAGAACTGGAGCAACAAGAAGTAGCTCTGTTGGATAGGCTTTTCGATGGCTTGGTTGATAGCGCGTTGGCTCAGCCTCAGGTAGTGGTGCATCGAGACTATCATTCGCGCAATCTTATGCTGCTGGCGGATCAACAGCTGGGAGTGATTGATTTTCAAGATGCGGTCCATGGTCCGATTACCTATGACCTAGTGTCTTTGTTAAAAGACTGTTATGTGCGCTGGCCCGCTGAGCAGATGCGTGAGCGGGCACTGTCTTTTAAATCTCGGGCTCGCGTCAATGTTGATGATCAGCAATTTCTAGGCTGGTTTGATCTTATGGGCTTACAGCGGCATATTAAGGTTATGGGTATCTTTGCGCGCCTCGCCCTGCGCGATGGCAAGAGTGCTTATCTACAGGATTTACCTCTGGTAATGCGCTATAGCCTTGAAACGGCCAAAGATTATCCGCACAGCAGGGCATTTTATGAGTGGTTTTTGCAGCGTATTGAGCCGCAACTATCAGCACAGCCCTGGTACAGCGATTGGCAAACTGCCGGTGACGATCTATGAAAGCGATGATTCTTGCTGCCGGCTTTGGCAATCGATTGCGCCCGCTCACTGAGACCACTCCCAAACCACTGTTGCAGGTCGGCGGCAAACCCTTACTGCAGTATCATCTGCAGCGGCTGGCCTCGGCAGGAATCACAGATATTGTGATTAATATCAGCTGGTTGGCAGAGCAAATTGAAGGCTACTTTGGTGATGGCAGTCACTTCGGTGTCAGTATTGACTGGTCTCGAGAAGCGCAGCCCCTAGAAACCGGAGGTGGTATAGCCAATGCACTGCCGCTGCTGGGCAGCGAGCCTTTTTTATTGATTAATGGCGATGTGTGGACAGATTTTCCACTGCATAGTATCAGCTTGGATCAGGATGCTGACGCGCATCTGGTGATGGTTGCCAACCCAGAACATAATCCCAGTGGCGATTTCGCCGTTGCCAACAGGTTGGTCAGCTATGATGCCTGTCCCAAGTATACGTTTAGCGGAATCAGTTTATTTAGGCCGCAGCTGTTTGCCGGTTTCAAGGAAGGCTGTTTTCCTCTGCGAGATGTTATGCGCCCAGCAATTTTAGCGGGCCGAGTCACAGGCGCGGTTTATACTGGTCAGTGGTGGGATATAGGCACCGTAGAAAGGTTGACTCAACTCAACAATAAATTAAATAAAGCTGAGCCAAAATAACCATGATTAAAACAATCCATTTCCAAATTATCTTTTGGCTATGTCTATTGAGTACGGTTGCCCTGTCATTGATGCCAATTTCGGGACAGCAGGTATTCGAGGCGCAGGACAAAATCGGTCATGCCACGATCTATGCCACGTTGTATTTTTTAGCGGTGCAAGCCTTTGGTCACCGCGTGCCTCTGTGGCTATTGGCTGCTGTACTGGTGATATTTGGCCTATCTATGGAGCTGGCTCAGTCAATGACCAGCTATCGTTTTGGTGATCCCTGGGATTTACTCGCCAACACAGTGGGCGTTGTGGTGATTTGGCTGGTATTTAGCGCACGCAGGAGATGGCAATGAAATCTGTTTACCGCGGCAGTGACTATTTTGAAGCCCAGTTGCTGACCGGACTTATGGAGCAGGCAGGTCTACAAGTATTTCTCCAAGGCACCGCACTGCAGGGTGGCTTGGGTGAGGTGCCTGCTATGGGACATCTATCAATTACTGTTAATGATGCGGATCAGGTTAGAGCCACAGAGATTATTGATGCTTACGAACGTGGTGACTATGCGCTTGAGGTCGAATAATTATGACGCCTAAATTAAAGCGACTATCACTGTGGCTGGCACCTCTAATAGGTGCTCTGGTCACTCTGTTAATGTTGCAGTCTGGCTGGGAGTCCAAAGGTGCTCTGGCAGCAGGACTGACGACATTATGCGCCCTGTGGTGGGTGTTTGAGCCAATCCCAATTCCCGCAACCTCAATGATCCCGTTGGGTGTCTTCCCACTACTGGGTATTCTCGATGGCAAACAGGTGGCTCAGGCCTATGGCGATCCGCTAATTATTTTGCTGATGGGTGGCGCTATGTTGTCCAAGGCGATGGAAAAGAGCGGTGCTCATCGCCGTCTGGCGCTGTATATGGTCAATTTATTTGGTGGCGATAATCAGCGGCGGCTGGTTTTTGGTTTTATGGTGGCGTCTGCGGTGCTCAGTATGTGGGTTTCCAATACGGCCACCACATTGATGCTGTTGCCAGTAGCCTATGCCGTGCTTGACAGTGCGCCCGGTAAAGATGCTGGCAAACTCGCTGTGCCATTACTTCTCGGTATTGCCTATGCTGCCAGTATTGGTGGTTTGGGTACACCTATTGGTTCGCCGCCCAATGTTATCTTTCTCAAGGTCTATGCTGAAGCCACAGGTACTATGCCGAGCTTTAGTCGATGGATGCTCTGGGGTTTGCCGGTTGTTGTGCTGCTACTGCCGCTGGCTGGGTTGTGGATTACTCGCCATCTGCACCAGACTTCGCCCCTAGCGATTCCTCAGGCGGGGGGTTGGCGCACCGAAGAGGTGCGGGTTCTTACTGTCTTTGCGCTGACGGCACTGGCCTGGATTACCCTGCGTGAGCCCTTTGGGGGCTGGACTGCATTACTGGGGGTGCCAACTGCCAACTACGCTGCAGTGGCGTTGACCTCAGTGGTGCTGATGTTCGTGCTGCCCAATGGCAGTGGCGGCAAGTTGCTGGACTGGGAATCGGCCTCGACTATTCATTGGGGTGTACTGCTTCTATTTGCTGGGGGTATTGCGATTGCCAAAGCGTTTTCTGTAACAGGTATCAGTGAGGCCATTGGTGAATCTCTGTCCGGCGTCACCAGACTTTCAATTATCCTGTTGATTGCTTCAGTGGCCCTGGCTGTGACGTTTTTAACCGAGATCACCAGTAATACAGCCACCACCACATTATTAATGCCTATTCTTGCGGCGGCTTCGCTGGGAGCAGGTTTTGATCCGGCACTATTAATGTTGCCGGCGGCACTCTCTGCCAGCTGTGCCTTTATGTTGCCGGTGGCGACAGGACCTAATGCTATTGTGTTTGGCAGTGGCAAAATGACCGTCGAGCAGATGGTTCGTGAAGGCTTTGCTTTAAATCTGATAGGTGTGGCTGTAATTACATTGGTAGTGTATTTTTGGCTGGCAGCTTAAGGTTGCAAAAGAATTTTAATATTGCCCGGCTGCAGGGTTTGGCTGCCGGCAATAGATAGCACCAGAGTCGCCATTTCGTCCCAGGTGTCGGCTTTACGCATGCCCTTAATGCCGCGATCAATGGCGCCAGCCTGGTACAAAAACATACGCAGATGTGCGGGCTTATTGCGTTGTAGCGCACGGCGAAATAGGCTCATACGCTTATCCCAAACTCCAGCATTTTTAAGTGCCCAGTCGCTGTGCTCACCACGAGCTACCTGTTCGCTGGCCTTAACCAAAATACGCAGTTCTCGTGTAATTGCCCATAGCAAAGGTATGGGTTCTGTGCCTTCGTTTTGCAGTCCGCGCAGTGACTGTGCCGCAGATTGCGCGTCGCCCATCAGCATCTTGTCGATAAATTCAAATAGATTATAGCGCGCGCTATCGGCTACGACTGCCGACATGGTGTCGGCATCAATTTTGCCCTCTGGTGCCAGTAATTTAAGCTTCTCTATTTCTTGCACCGCGGCCAACAGGTTGCCCTCGACGCGATCAGCCAGAATTTGAACCGCCTCTTGGTTGGCTTGAATCCCAGCATGCCCCAGACGCTGTTGAATCCAGCGCGGCAAATTATCGGCATTCACTGGCCATACTTGGATATGTGCGCCCAATGCTTCAAGTGCCTTCATCCATTTACTGTTTTGCGCAGATTTTTCCAGTTTGGGAAGAATGATCAGCAGTAGATTATCCGGATTGGGATTGGCGCAAATTTCACAGATTGCCTTACTGCCCTTGTCGCCGGGTTTACCATTGGCTATGCGAATTTCGATTATTTTTTTATCGGCAAATAGCGATAGAGAATTTGCTTCATTGGCGACATGGTTCCAGTCATAGTTGCCCTCGACATGAAATAGCTCGCGCTCGGTAAAGCCTTTTTCACGCGCCGCTACACGCACGGCGTCGGCACATTCCTGAGCCAGTAGTGGCTCGTCACCACTAATAACATAGACCGGCAAAAGTTGCTTTTGCAGATTACCGCCAAGCTGCTCTGCCTTAATTTTCATTACTGCTGGCCAGCGCTGGGAACAACTCGCAAACGGTTGAGAATTTGGCGGACAATCTCTTCGCGCATACCGCTGAGTATCAGTCGCTCTTCACTGTCAGAGGCCAATATATCCTGTTCGTCAAATTCATAGACCCTTTCAACTGAGGCGGTAGACAGAGGAATTAATTGGCTGCCATCGGCGCCAATAATTAAAAAGTCCACATCTTCATTGAGCTGATATTCTGCTACACGAGCAGCGGCATTAATGGTGCCGGTGCGGCGAGTTCTTCGAAAGTCGACAATCACGACACTGTAGCTGGCGTCAGCTGAGCTAGAGACAACCTTGACCCCATATAAATTGAGTGCCCGCGTCAGTTCCTGAATCAGGTCGCTATGAGCATCGTTGGATGATAGGTACAGGCTGCCCAAGTCTGTGGGTACTACCTCTGAATTACGCAGCTGCCAGCCACAGGCTGAGAGCAATAAAATCATGGTTGTAAGCAGTATATTTTTTATCATCATTACTATCCTAGTTGCCCTAGCCCTGATTAGTAGCCCTTTAATTAGCCACTTTCTAATTAGCCACTATATTAACCAGTCTGCCCGGAACCACAATAATTTTACGAATGGTTACACTATCGGTATACCGCTGCACATTGGTATCGGCAAGAGCCATTTTTTCAACTTCGTCTTTGGGCGCATCCGCCGCAACTTGAATTTTACCTCTTACCTTGCCATTGACCTGAATCACCAGCTCGATTGAGCTGCGCAGCAGTGCCGACTCATCGACAATTGGCCAGGCCGCATCGGCAACAGATTCTTTATTACCCAGCGTATTCCACAGGCTGTGACATATATGCGGTGCAATAGGTGACAGTAGTAAAATAGCGCTCGTCAGTGCTTCGTGACGGACGGCAATACTTTGCGTATCGTTGTCGGTCAGTTTGGCAACCTCGTTGAGCAGTTCCATGACCGCGGCAATTGCAGTATTAAAAGTGTTGCGGCGACCATAGTCATCGTTAACCTTGTTAATGGTTTCATGGGTTTTGCGGCGCAGGCTCTGTTGGTTATCGCTGTGATCTGCCGTATTCAATGGTGCGACAGTGCCCTGTGCCAAATGGGTATGGACCATATTCCAAAGCTTGCGCAGGAAACGATGGGCACCAGATACGCCATCATCGCTCCATTCCAATGTCTGCTCTGGGGGCGCAGCAAACATGGTGAACAGGCGCACTGTGTCGGCACCATGCTTATCAATGGCAGTCTGTGGATCGACACCATTATTTTTTGATTTCGACATTTTGGTGACACCACCGCTGTGCACTACTTCACCAGTTGCGGTCTCAATTGCCTTAATGGTGCGGCCTTTTTCATCACTTTCAACGGTGACATCCAGTGGCGACAGCCATTCTTTGCGCCCCCCACTGTCTTTATAAAAGGACTCCGCTAAAACCATACCCTGACACAGCAGGCTTTTGAACGGCTCACTGCTGCTGACCAAACCTTCGTCGCGCAAAAGTTTATGGTAAAAGCGTGCGTACAGCAGATGCAAAATAGCATGTTCGATACCGCCAACATATTGGTCTACCGGCAGCCAGTAATCAGCGCGCTCGGGGTCAAGCATAGCGCTGTCTAAATCGGCGCAGGTAAAACGCGCATGGTACCAAGAGGATTCCATAAAGGTATCGAAGGTATCAGTTTCCTGCTCAACCTGTTGACCATTTATCTCTGCTTTGCGCCATTCGGGGTCAGCTTTAATCGGTGACTGGATACCATCCATTTCTACATCGGTTGGCAGCACAACAGGCAGCCGATCCAGTGGAACAGGAATATCTCCGCCTTCGGCTAGGTTATACATTGGAATGGGCGAGCCCCAGTAGCGCTGGCGGCTTACGCCCCAGTCACGCAGGCGATAGTTAGTGGTCACTGAGCCATGACCACAGGCTTCAAGAGCGGCGGCAATTGCATCAAAGGCGGCACTGAAATCTAAACCATCGTACTGACCAGAGTTAACCAGCAAACCTTTGCTGACAAAAGCTTCGCTGTCTATATCGCAGGTTTCATCCTTGGCCGGCGCTACTACCTGCTTAATCTCAAGTTGATACTTCTTGGCAAACTCATAGTCGCGCTGGTCATGGGCTGGCACTGCCATAACGGCGCCAGAGCCATAGTCCATCAATACATAGTTGCCGACCCACACCGGAATAGTCTCGCCGGTTAATGGATGCACCGCAGTAATGCCCGTATCCATGCCGCATTTTTCCATGGTGGCCATTTCAGCCTCTGAAACCTGCTGGGTTTGGCATTCATTGATAAAGGCTGCTAGGTCAGCATTATTCTTGGCTACCTCAAGGGCAATAGGGTGGGCGGTGGCCAATGTAGCGTAGGTCACGCCCATCAATGTGTCTGGTCTGGTGGTGTATACATCAAAGCTGCTGTGTTCGGCCACAGCCTCGGCCAGATCAAAGGTCATATTGACGCCGCGACTCTTACCAATCCAGTTGCGCTGCATAGTTTTGACCTGTTCAGGCCAGTGCTCCAAATCATCCAAGTCGTCTAATAGCTGCTCTGCATAGTCGGTGATACGAATAAACCACTGGGGAATTTCTTTGCGCTCAACCAGGGCGTCTGAGCGCCAGCCACGACCATCGATCACCTGTTCGTTGGCCAGTACAGTCTGGTCCACCGGATCCCAGTTGACGGTGGACATCTTTTTGTACACCAGCCCTTTCTCGAACAGACGGGTAAAGAACCACTGTTCCCATTTGTAGTAGTCCGGCTCGCAGGTGG
>CAJXVK010000056.1 GCA_913060735.1 uncultured Cellvibrionales bacterium | reverse complement strand
ACTATGAGGTGATCGACCTCGGCGTGATGGTGCCCGCGCAAAAGATTTTGGATGCCGCCATAGAACACAATGTCGATATTATTGGCCTGTCAGGTCTGATTACCCCCTCTCTCGATGAGATGGTGACACTGGGTCGAGAGATGCAGCGCCAAGGCTTTACTGTGCCACTGATGATTGGTGGTGCGACTACATCTAAAGCCCACACCGCGGTCAAAATTGCCCCCGGCTATGAAAACAATCAAGCCATCTATGTGTCCGATGCCTCCCGTGCGGTTGGCGTGGCCAGCAAGCTGATCAGCAAAGACAGCCGCGACGACTTTATCGCCGAGATACAGCTCGACTACGATGCGGTAAGACTGCGCACAGCCAATAGAACCCCAAGGGGAACCCTATTTGCCTATTCCGATGCGGTAAAGCAAAAGCCGCAGCTAAACTGGCGCGACTATCAGCCAGAGATTCCCAACCAGTTGGGTGTGACCGTGCTGGATG
Organism: uncultured Cellvibrionales bacterium; assembly: GCA_913060735.1. Taxonomy (GTDB): domain Bacteria; phylum Pseudomonadota; class Gammaproteobacteria; order Pseudomonadales; family Porticoccaceae; genus HTCC2207. The sequence goes on along the minus strand of CAJXVK010000056.1, from coordinate 13,759 downwards.
ATTACCCGCTGCAAGCACTGGTGCCCTATATCGACTGGACACCATTCTTTATTACCTGGGATCTAGTGGGCAAGTACCCGAAGATATTAAACGATGAAGTGGTCGGCGAAGCCGCAACCAATCTGTTTGCCGATGCCCAGGCGCTGCTCAAAGATATTATCGACAATAAGCGCTTAACAGCGCGGGCTGTCTTTGGGCTGTGGGAGGCCAATACGGTCAACCATGATGATATTGAAGTCTATGTATCCGGTGGTTCAACAGCGGCTACATTGCACCAAATTCGCCAACAAATACAAAAGCCCGGCGCCAGCGAAAAACTCACCTCACTCGCCGACTTTATCGCGCCCAAAGAAAGCGGGTTAACCGACTATATAGGCGCCTTTGCCGTCACCACCGGTATTGGTGCCGACGAGCTGGCCGCCGAGTACGAAGCCCAGCACGATGACTATAACGCTATTATGGTCAAAGCTTTAGCCGACCGATTGGCAGAGGCGTTTGCCGAACATCTGCACCATCGCGTGCGCACCGAATACTGGGGCTATGCCGCTGACGAAGCGCTGGATAATGAGGCGTTGATCAAAGAGAAGTATCGCGGCATTCGCCCAGCACCAGGCTACCCTGCCTGCCCGGATCACACCGAGAAGGCTTCGCTATTTAAGTTGCTGCATGTGACAGAGCATACGGGTCTAGAATTAACCGAAAGTTTTGCCATGACCCCGGCGGCAGCGGTTAGCGGCTGGTACTTTGGCAACCCAGATGCGAAGTATTTTAATACAGGTAAGATTGCCCCCGATCAGGTAGAATCGCTGGCCCAACGCAAAGGGTTTTCACTGCCTGATATGGAGCGTTGGTTGACCCCTGTTCTCAATGATTAGACAGGATATCCGGTGACTGACGAGAAGAAACCGATTAGGCCCAGCTTAGGTGCTGTGGTAAAAAGCATTTTGGCTGCCGGCATTGGCGTGCAGACCGATAAGAATCGTGAGCGCGATTTTACGACAGGCAGCCCGCTGACATTTATTATCGGCGGGTTTGTTTTTACTGCTCTGTTCATAGCAACCATAGCTACAATAGTAGGATTTGTACTCAGTAGTAATTGAAAAGCGCAGGATCCCATCCTGCATCGCCACTATAAATAAACACCCTTAAGCACCCGTCCAGAGATCCTTCAGTCGCTGTGCTACCCTCATCTTTTACCCAAATTGTTACTGCGATTTTTAAGAGCTCTGCTACAGCCGCTTTTTGCGCTGCAAAGTAATAACAATCAGACCGCTATATAGCGGCCTGACTAAATTTCCCATAAGATACCTAAAGCGTTTGAAAGTCTGCTGCGACTAATTCTTCAGCATAATTGGAATCGGTAATTACACTTGCCAAATAGGCTAAATTGCGCGTTAGGATTTGGCTTGAAAAGAAGCTCGCGGTTTTTATTTTTTGCCCATAAAAAGGGTCACTAGCACCCTCATCGATACGAATCTGTGCCGCTGCTGCCAGCTTAACGAGTAGCCAAAAAGAGACGCTATTACCGTATAGCATCAAAAAGCTGTACGCCAATGAGGGTGATTTGGCGCTATTAGCCAATACATAATCCAGCGCCTGCTGGCACTGTTCAATGGTGGTTGCCAACGCCGTTGCCAAGCTTTTAATAGCACTAGTGGCAGACGAGAGCTCGGAAATTGTCTGTTGCATATCTGCAAGTAACCGTGCAATGGTTTCACCGCCATCACGCAGACATTTGCGGCCGACAAAATCCAGCGCCTGAATACCATTGGTTCCCTCATAGATAGGTAAGATACGAGCATCGCGCATATGCTGGGCAGCTCCGGTCTCTTCGATAAAGCCCATACCTCCATGAACCTGCACTCCCAATGAGGTGCTCTCCATGGACACTTCGGTACACCAGCCTTTAACCAGAGGTGTCATCAGTTCCACTAACAGCGCATCAGCAGCGCGCTGATCGGCATCGGGATGACGATGGCTACGATCTTCCGCAGCAATCGTAAAGAACGACATAGCGCGACCAGCTTCGGTCAGTGCACGCATCTGCATAAGCATACGCTTAACATCTGGGTGATGAATAATAGGGGCATTGCCCTCGACGCCCTGCACCTTGCCTTGCACGCGATCCAAGGCATAGGCCACTGCTTGCTGATAGGCACGCTCGCCCACACCAATGCCCTGATGCCCTACTGAAAGTCGGGCATTATTCATCATGCTGAACATGCACATTAGGCCCTGATTTAAGGGGCCAACCAGGTAGCCGACCGCACCGCCATTATCACCAAAGGCCATAGTGCAGGTGGGGCTGCTGTGAATACCAAGTTTATGCTCAACACCTACAGGCTTTACATCGTTGCGCTCACCCAAGCTGCCATCGGTATTGATCAAATATTTGGGTACCAAAAAGAGTGAAATACCATGGTTGCCTGCCGGTGCATCTGGCAGTCGTGCCAGTACCAGATGAATCACATTCTCAGCCAGATCATGGTCACCCCAGGTAATATAAATTTTCTGCCCACTGACCAGATAGTGATCACCCTGGGGCACGGCTTTAGTTTTTACAGCAGATAAATCAGTGCCTGCCTGTGGCTCGGTCAGGTTCATGGTACCAGACCAGTTACCGGAAATAAGTTGGCTCAAGTAGCTGTCTTTTTGCTCGTCGGTACCATATAAATTAAGGGCATGAATAACCCCGCGAGTCAGCATGGGCAACAGGCTAAAGCCGAGATTGGCCGACTGCAGCATCTCCTGTACCGCCACATCAATAACACCGGGGAAACCGGCACCATCATATTTGACATCACCGCTTAAACAGCACCAGCCAGCGTCGACCATCTGTTTGTAAATGCCATCTAACATAGGCGCAGTTACCACTGCACCCTCATTGAGATGCGCGGGCTGTGTATCGGCTTCCCAATTGCTCGGCGCTACAACCTCTTCAAAGAACTTTGCCGCCTCAGGCAGAATAGCCTCAACCATATCGCTACTGGCATCTTCATAGCCGGGCATTTTGCAGTGCTCGTCGTAACCGACTAGCTCTTGTAAAATAAATGAGATTTCCTTTTGCGGTACTTTATAGACAGTCATACTTTTTACGCTCGTTTATTCACTTGTATGAAGCAAGTATCATTAGAGAGATGTCCTCTGTAAACCGAAAAAAATGACTACCCAGTCCAGCCACTGTATCTATCCTAAGTATCTGTTGTTATGGACTGAGAAAGCCTTTGAAGGCCACTATATGCTGTTCGCGAAAATACTCTGAGGCGGACTGGCTGCATAATACAGCATTGAGGTTATGGCGCTGGTTTGAGCACTTAGGAGCAGGTGATTTAACCCCGCGACCTGGGTTCCTTTCAATCACCCCTGCTGCTTGTATAAAGCACAAACGTTTATCTGATCCGGCGCCTAATCTGCTACTGCGCCAGGGTTATAAGAAGGCTTGGTAACTGTGTATGCCCAGTAGGCAAAAAGGAATTGAAATGGCATGCGCAACCATAGAAATTCGTAAGGAATATCGGGAAATGCCTCGGGGGTCATCAACATATAAATATTGGCTGGATACACAGCAACCAAAAGGGCAATCAGGCTCCAGCCAGCAACAACCCGCAGTCTCGGGATCAATACGCCAACACCGCCAACGATCTCAAAGAAGCCACTAATATAGACTGCCTCCAGATGCAGGGGCAGCGCGGGGGGCATAATCCCCAGATAGAAACTGGGGTTTACAAAATGGTCCACGCCCACATTAATAAAAAATGCAGCCAACCCAAACAGCACCAGTTTTGGCCACCACCCATAGGGTAATTGCAGTGACGCCAGCATATTATTTATCATTGTCTTAACCTGCTATCGCGTTTTAAAGTTGCTCGTTAAAGCACGCCTATTGAACCAAATTCTTCGAGTAGTCGGGTCGCCAGTGCTCTTTGCTCAGCGCGCATATCCACATCGACGCAAAGTCCATTATTCCACTCAAGATATGCCTGAGGGTCTGGGTCGCCGACATTGTTGTAGGTCTCCCAGGCTATATAACAGCGTTCGTAATCTGTGGGGACTTTGTGCACTGCCAGAGCTGCTAACAGCGACTCTATGGTCTCTACTTCACTGTCCATACGTAGCAAGTCGTCTTTATCCAGATGCAGGTACGCCGGTGCGGCGCTGGTAAATGGCTGCCACTTCACCCCTTTGCCAGTGTCTGGGGTTGCTGTTTTGGCAAAGTTGGACCAGGCACTCATCATTGTGCTCTCCATCTCATCGCGCGCTGGGCCCTCTGGGTAGATATAGTTGCTGACTGGGCCGTAGACAAAGTTGCCGGTGACAAACGCGATATCTGTGCCATGAGCGGCGCCAAATAATTTGGGGAAATCAATAAAGAACGACTCTTGCTGGTGGTCCCAGTCAAACTGGTAGGCATACAGATTTTGGTAGCCGGCTGAATCCATCGCCGCTAGAGCCTGATCCACGCCCTTTAACTTCCAAGCATGGGAACGCAGTCGCACCCAAAGCTCGTAGAGTTCGGCGTCTTTGGTGTCAATTTTTGGAGGCAGCAGTTTAGTGAAGTAATATTTTGCATCCATAAAATAGCGATGCATGGCCAACCACAGGGCTACTTCGTCTTTGGTGGAACCCGCAATCACCGGAATATTTTTTGCGTAATCGGCGCTGGCGAGTGCGGCCAAGATGCCCTGCTCTGGCACCACAATACCGTCCGCAATGGTCAGGGGGATTGAGTCAAAGCGCACACTCCCATCATGGTAGAGCCTCATCAAGTCTGCAGCATCGATGCTCTTGAGCAAGTCGCGAAGTTCTTCGGCACTGTAATCTGACTGTGGTCGCTGTGATGCAGAATTAGTGATCTGTTCAGTCATTTGCCAACTGCCCCGCTCTATCAGCGGGTTGGCACTGTCTTTATTATAGGCTTCCGCCAAACTGGAACTTGTGGTGTAGCCAGACTGGGAGATGGCGCGGTGAAACAGCCCATCGGCCAAGGGCGAAGCCAGCAGTGCTAATACATTGTGACCACCGGCAGACTCACCAAAGATAGTGACATTGTTGGCGTCACCACCAAACTTGCCAATATTGCTCTGCACCCATTTTAATGACTCGATAATATCCAAAGTACCAAAGTTGCTGGTCTTGTCCAAGCCCTGTTGTAGATCTTGAATGGCCGGGTGGGCAAACCAGCCCAGCGCGCTTAAGCGGTAATTGGTAGTGACCACTACAACATCCTGACTGGCCACCATTTTACTGAAGTCATAAAAATCTTTGAGTCCGGTGGTGTTGCTGCCTCCATGGATCCAGAACATCACTGGGTACTGTTTTTCTGCAAAATCTACCGGGGCTTTTATATCCAGGTACAGGCAGTCTTCGGAGCCAACAATACCATCGCCATCGGCACCGCCGTAACGGCTGGCTAATTGCACACAGCCGTCGGTTTCGCGCTCGATAATAACTTGTTCGGGGCTATTGAGTGTTCGTGGAGCCTTCCAGCGCAGATCAGCTAGGGGCGGCTGGGCAAAAGGAATATCAAACCAGGACACCAGTGCTGGGTCTGAAATCTGACCCTGAGTGATGCCGGTTGATGTGCCAATTCTGTGCTCGGCGAGGCGCTGAGATTCCATCTCAGGGGGCTGAAACAGGCTACAGGAAGCAATGAATAATGAGATAACAGTAGTAGTGATAGGGCCGGCAATCGATTTCATATTGAGCTTCTTTTTTTATTTTTTAACCGCGCTTTTTAGGCACAGTGGCAATGTATGTCTCAATTACTAATACGAATGCCGAAGCTTATGCGATCAACAGTCTGGATGGAACAGAAATCACTGTGCCGGGCCGAGAAGCAATAATCTTAGTGACACTCCCGAACGGCATCAGATGACCGGAAAATATCCCCCGAAACGCTGGATGACTCTCCTCTGCCACGATCCAGGGTCTCTTGCCACTCCTAGAAGTTTATTTTCCTTCAGAAGAAAACTGCAGGCTGGCCAGTCTGGCGTATAAATCGCTGGACTTCAGCAGCTGCTGATGGCTGCCCTGAGCCACTTTTTGACCGCCATCCATCACTACAATCAAGTCCGCGTGCAAAATGGTGGCCAGGCGATGAGCAATAATGACAGTGGTGCGGCCTTTCATCAGCTTATCCAGCGCTAGCTGAACCTTATATTCACTTTCAGCATCCAGCGCACTGGTGGCTTCATCTAACAACAGAATGCGCGGGTCTTTTAACAGCGCGCGGGCAATGGCGATACGCTGGCGCTGACCGCCAGAGAGGCGCACGCCCTGCTCGCCCAGATCGGAATGATAGCCCTCGGGCAGTCGACGAATAAACTCGTCTGCATGGGCAGCTTTCGCGGCGGCGATAACCTGATCATCGGTGGCATCCGATTTGCCATAGCGGATGTTGTACATCACATCACCGGTAAACAGCGTGGGCTGTTGTTGTACCACCGCAATCTGCGCGCGTAAATCCGTTGGGTTTAATGCTCGAATATCGGTATCGCCAAAACAAACCGCACCCTGTTGGGGGTCATAAAAGCGCTGAATCAAATCAAACAATGTCGACTTGCCTGCGCCCGAGGGGCCCACCAACGCAATTATTTTATCTTTGCCAATCTCTAGAGAGAAATCAGTTAACGCCGGCTGTTCAGGCCTTGAGGGATAACAAAAAGTGATATTTTTTAAATCTAAAACTGCCGGTAGACGAGTCACATCCTCTGGTTTATCAACAGCCAGAATCTCATTGTCTGCATGCAGTAACTCCATCAGGCGTTCGGTCGCGCCCACCGCTCTTTGCAACTCACCATAGACTTCTGACAACGAGGCTACACCGGTGGCCATTAGAATCGCATAAAAAATAAATGCCCCCAATTCACCGCCACTCATAGTGCCATTGATAACATCAGTACCACCAACCCACAGCATCGCCGACAGCGCACCAAACACCAGCACAATAACCGCGGCCATTAAGATAGCTCGCTGACTCACGCGTCGCTTTGCCACAGCAAAGGCGCGCTCAACCTCTGCCGAAAATGCACGCTTCTCTTGTGCTTCCTGAGTAAAGCTCTGAACGGTTTTAATATGCTGAATAATCTCACCGGCGTAGGAGCCTACATCTGCAATGGTGTCCTGACTCTCTCTGGATAAACTGCGTACCTTGCGCCCAAACACCAGCACTGGCATCAGCACCACAGGCACAGCGGCCACAATAATTAAGGTCAATTTAATATTGGTAACCAATAACATAATCAGCGCGCCGGCAAAGCTGATGGCACTGCGCAGCGCAATAGAGACAGAGGAGCCAATAATAGATTGCAGCAATGTGGTATCAGAGGTGAGCCGCGACATAATGTCACCGCTGCGATTGGTTTCAAAAAAGGCCGGATGCAAATCAACAATATGATCAAACACCGAGTTGCGAATATCTGCACTGACACGCTCACCCAGCCAAGAGATAAGATAAAACCGAATATAGGTCCCCATGGCCATCAGCGCCGAGGCAATAAGTACAAATAATATCGCAATATTTAGCTGGGACTGGGACTGCTCGGAAAAGCCCTGGTCTATAACAAGGCGCAGACCCTGCCCAATTGACAGAGTCACGCCAGCAGTAAAAACCAGCGCCGCCAGAAATATCCATACGCGCACCTGATAGGGCTTTAGAAACTGAAATAGCGCCAGTAATACCGACATTTTTGCTGTCGATTCCTGAACGGTAGAAGCGGGATTACTATTGATAGGGAGTCACCGTTAATAATGGGCTTGGTTAAGGACGGCGCCGAGTATGACGGTCACGCAGAGCAATGCAAGTAGAAGCACTACACTAGGGGTTTTGGCGTGCGGGCAAAAAGATATTGAATCAGTGGGATAAAATGCTCAAGAGGCTGGGTTTTAAACTTCGGGTCAAAGGATGGCTGATCCCAGCTGGCACAAAAATCAATACAGTTTTGATAATACGGATGGTCCTTTAATTGGTCGCGACTATTGCGATCCTGATCATAATGATGCATCCAGTAATAGCCCTGAAACAACCCATGGTTAAGCACTATCCAATAGTTCTTTTCACTTACATAGGGCCTAAGCAGAGCCGCAGCAGCCTGAGAATGGTTAGCCGGTGCTATTACATCGCCAATATCATGAAGCAATGCGCAGGCAATAGTTTCATCGTCTGCACCGTCACTTTCAGCCCGGGTTGCAGCTTGAAGACAGTGATCTAGACGGCTGATCTGATAAGGTGAATCGCCATCCATCATGCGCAACCAACTAATCACTCGTTCAGCCTGAGTGGCGATATTGTCATCATCATAGGCAAACACCAGATCGTAATCAGCGCGTGTTGCATGCTCCATCGCGGTAAAATCAACCCGTTTAGCCATTTTTAGAATCCCGTTGGCGCTTCAGCAATACAAGCTTATTGGCAATATTATCCAGTTCAAAATAGGCATCTTGCAAGTGACGTTTAGCGGTCGGCTGAAACGACTCTCGGGCATGCAACACGCGGTGAGCCGCGACTAAAATAATCTCGCCGCCTTGTAGCCTAAAGGTCGACCTGTAATCTTGTTTAGAGTCGGCAATTCTCAAACAGAGCTCATGGTAGGCACGATAAAATTGTTTAATCCCCGATTGCAGTGGGCTCATCATCTGCATCAGCTGATTAGAAAAACGTAAACTGACAATATTGCCCATATTGTCGCAGCGCACCATAGGTGCCACGGCATAGGTTTCGTTGCTGTCATCGAACTGCCTAAAGGCTACCGGAAAGTCACAGAGAATCTGAAAGTAATCTGCATGGTCACTGCGCAACTGCTCCAGTATCGCCCAGCCATCAACGACAATTGAGTCGCCCCCAGCAACCTCATTATGCAGCATATGCAATGCCTGCACCGACGGAGGAAAACTGTAGCTGGCAAAATCATTGTGCGGCGGCAGCCCCAGAGAAGTATGGGCAATATTATAGACATGCCCTTCCACCGACACACTGTGAATACGGTCAAATAATAACTCGCGTATCGGCCCAATCATAGGCGCCAGCTGCTCCAATGTCGCAGGATCTCGGGGCACCTGTTTTAGCAAAATAACACCAAATTGCATAAAGCTCTCAAGCGCTCCAATCGCAACTGTGCTGTTATTTAAGAACGAGTCCCAATCAAAGGGCTCCGGCACAAATCCCTTAGGCCAAGGTTTATTTTGTTGTTTCGGCGGCTTTAAAAGAGATTGAATACTGGCGACAGAAAATAGGCTTTGATGATGATCGGGCCAACTAATGCGTAAAATATCGCGCGCAAGACTCACCTTTTGGGGTGCTAGGTGCACATCGACATCGCTTAACATAAAGCGCTTTTCCTGCGTCTGGACTACCCGGCAATCATCACAGGGACAGTTATCGCGCAACCACAGATTTGGTAATTCATAATGACTGCCATCATCTAGGTACAGCATTACTGAATCATTAACCAACTCAGCATTGATCGCAGAAGCTTCCATAAAGCCACCCCTAACTATCTCGTTTATCCGCAAAGCTGGTTTTGGCGAAAGATATCACAGATATATCGCCGTCAGAACCAAAATAAACAGGGGGTTCCCATTAAATAAAAGAGGTGTTGTTCGCCGTTGTGGGCGAAACCTCGTAGAATAGAGTCCAAATAATGATAAATAGGAACGCCCCCAGCATGAACCGTATTTCTCTTTGTTTGATCACTAGTATCGCTTCTATCTGCATTAGTCAGTTCGGCTACACTGCCGCCGATAGCCCCGTTGCAGTGGAAGCCATGCAGGGTATCCCACCCACTCGTGAATCTCAGGTAACCATGAAAAATCATGGCACCCATCCGTATATGAAATGGGCGTTTCGCAATATGGGGGCACCGCTCAATGTCGTGATGATTCCCCGAGAGGGGCAGATCGTCGAACTGCAAGGGCCATTAAGACCTGCGCTTGGACTGCAAAAGTACTCATATGGCACGGGCGCACCAATTAGTTTCGATCAGGTATTTGAGCGTAACCATGGTGACGGCGTTGCTATTGTTCAGGGCGCTCACCTACTGCACGAAAAGTATTTCCATGGCTTTAATGAGCACGCTCAGCATATCTGGTATTCCATGAGTAAGTCTCTGGCCAGCACTGCATTTGGCCTACTTGTGGCAGAGGACAAGGTAGACTTAGAGGCTTCGCCAGCAGAGTACATTCCCGAACTTAAAGGCAGCGGCTTTGAGCGCGTGAGCATCCAACAGGTACTAGACCATGCTACCTCTTTGGACTTTAAAGAAACCTATACTGACTTTGATTCAGACTTTGCCAAATACTATGCACCGGCGCTTAATATGGCGTATCTACCCGGCGCCCGCGATATACAGCCAGATAATGTCGAGGTGTATGGGGTGCATGACTTTTTGAGTAAATTTATTAAACCAGATTTAAGCCGTGAACCTGGCGATAACTTTGACTACAACTCCAGTAATGCCGATGTCCTAGGCTGGCTCATTGCCCGCATTAGCGGACTGCCTTTCCAAGACTATATCCAGCAACATATCTGGGCCAAATTAGGTACAGAGCACGATGCAACTATAGTGGTCGATAGAGCCTATATGCCAGTAGTTACCGGCGGCATGAATAGCACCCTTAGAGATGCATTGCGCTTTGGCATGATGGTCCGCGATCGTGGTTATTACAACGGCCAGCAGATTATTCCAGCCACCTGGATAGATGAATCGTTGAACGTCAGTGAAAAATTGCGCAGCAATATGACCAATAATGCCAAGTACGGTGAAGAGCCCTGGCATGCCTATCACAATATGTGGTGGATTCTAGACCCACAGGCTGGCGAGTACTGCGCCGTGGGCATTCATGGACAGGTCATCTACATTAACCGCAAAGCCAATACGGTGATGGCCTGGTTTTCGAGCCAACCCGGCGCCAGTGCGGCGAAGAACAAACACTTTCGCGCCAAACTAAAAGTGGCTCGTGCATTAGCGGAATCCATAGCTCAGCAGACACTTGATTGATCTAGCCCAAAAAGTGCGCGATGCTTGAGCTCTGGTGTCTTAATTTCACTAAATCATTTGCTACAATGCCACACAAGAAAACTGCGCCAAATTTGCGATTTGGTTAGCCGAACACAACAGTAGGATTCATTATGCCCACTCAGTACGTTACCTGTGCCCTGTATAAATTTGTCGCGCTGCCAAATTATGGCTCTATTCGCCACCCATTATTAAAGGTTATGACCGACAACAATGTCTTTGGCACATTGCTATTGGCCGCTGAAGGGATCAATGGCACCGTATCAGGCCGTCGTGAAGATATAGATGCCCTACTCGGTTGGCTGGATCAGCAGCCTGGTCTAGAAAATATCGATACTAAAGAATCCTATGATGATGAGATCCCCTTCTATCGCTCCAAGGTCAAACTTAAGAAAGAAATTGTCACTATGGGCATCGAAGGTATAGATCCCAAACAGGTGGTGGGCACCTATGTTAAACCTGCCGACTGGAATGATTTAATCTCTGACCCCGATGTGGTTTTGGTCGATACACGCAATGACTACGAAGTTGAAATCGGCACCTTTAAAAATGCCGTAGATCCAAAAACAAAATCATTTCGCGACTTTCCCGACTGGGCTAAAAACAACCTCGATCGCAAGAAACATAAAAAAGTGGCCATGTTTTGCACTGGTGGTATTCGCTGTGAAAAATCTACTGCCTATATGAAAGAGCAGGGTTTTGATGAGGTCTATCATCTTGAAGGCGGTATTTTAAAATACCTTGAAGAGGTGCCCAGCGATCAAACATTATGGCAGGGAGAATGCTTTGTCTTCGATAATCGTGTGGCCGTTGATCACGACTTAAAGCGCGGCTCATATGACCAGTGCCACGCCTGCCGAATGCCGATTACCGAGCAGGAAAAATTACTGCCAAGCTATGCTGAAGGACTGTCCTGCCTGCATTGCTATGGCACTGTTAGTGACGAGAAAAAGCAGCGCTTTGCCCAGCGTCAAAAACAAATAGAACTGGCCAAAGCTAGGGGCGAAGAGCATATTGGCAATGCAGCCACAGAAGCTACAGAGCGCCGCAGGGAAGAAAAGAGAGCTGAGAAAAAGGCCCTTAGAAATCAAGCTAAACCCTAAAGATCAGGCTGAAAAGCCTAAAACAAGCAGACATAAAAAAGCCGCTAATCAATAGCGGCTTTTTACTCTGTCGCTTAGCTTACTGCCTGATATAAGACTGTGTTATTGACTTACCGTCCCACAGGAACGTTTGATTAAGCTCATTCTCGCCAATCAGTTCCATGGTGAGTTTATGCTGGGTACCAGCAAAATCTTCGAAAGAACTGGCAATCCCAGTTTCAGTCACAACGCCCTCGGCATCAATCGAAAACTCACCAAAACCGAAGTGCTGTTGCATCTCACCTTCAACCATAAAGCTCTGAGAAAAGATAAAGTGCCCGCCACCAAACATTTTAATTTCAGAGAACTCAGCTATTTCGCCACCCTCTTCACTAACTCGATCCTGCAGTTTCCAAAGACCATCAAACGCAGATGGACTGCCCTGCTGACGATCCCAGGTCTCTACCATATCGTAAACATGACCATTAGATTCTAAGCCTTCGATACTTTGCAAAAAGCCACCTTCGGTCTCCTCAATGTCGAGACTAAAGTGTAAACCCTCTAAAGGGCCATCCTGATTGAAAATAGGTGATTCGATCAACGCGCCATCTTTCCACTCAGTAAGCCCTGCGCCTACATCAGGCTTGGTGGTGTCCTCATGCATAAAGGCGAACATATAGCGATCATTAGAATAGATCTTCATCTGTGCACGTTTAAGAACAGTGACTTCGCCCTTTTCAGTCAATGTAACATCACCCAGTAAGAAGGCACCATCGGTCAGCTCAGTGGTTACAGCTACCTCTTCTTCAGTTGCACAGCCAAGCAATGAGATAATAGCGGCGCTTAAAAATAATGATTTGAAACTCATGGTTATTGTTCCCTTATAGTAATTGTTATTCAGTAGGCTTTAGTCGATTCCGGCGACAAGCTCAGCCTAAGGGCCAAATTACTGTACCGAGCAGATAATTGTCTACCCAACGGACCCCCACTTAACGCTAAATACTGCCATTCACCGCTTTTACCGCCCCCTTCTCCACCTGTTAGTGGAAGCTCAGGCAACCAGCGCAGCCAATACACAGCGCTGCCCCTGAAAAGGACGGCGTCCATGCATGGTTAAGAAATTATCTAGCAGTACCACGTCGCCGGTTTGCCAGGGTATATCAAAGGTCAACTTATCGGCCAGATCTATAGCCACTGCCATATCAGCACTATTAATTACCGAGCCATCGCCAAAAAAGATGGACTTTTCTGCACTGTTACGCGCATCCTGCCAACCGCGAAAGGCGGCAATCAGTTGATTAAAAAAAACACGGCGGCCATCCGCTAACTGCTTAATGGCTGGCAGCACTGGCGTGGTCACGCGCAGAGTATTATCCGCCTGCCACTGCCATTGATAGTTGAGCTTCTTCAACTTTATCTCTGCCTCAGCCTGAGTTTGCGCACTCAGGGTACTGCGCCAACTGCGCCCCTGGCCCGACTGCATATCATCTTCAGACGGCATGACCTGAGAATAGCAAACGCCTTTTTCTTGGCAGGCCGTAACAAAGTCTGGCACTGCAGATTCAAGCTGCTCTAGCAATGTATCTGAACGGCAAATAGGTGTAGCCCCACCCACTGTCTCTTATACACATCTCCGAGCCCACGAGACCAGAGAGGATCTCGTAT
>CAJXVK010000055.1 GCA_913060735.1 uncultured Cellvibrionales bacterium | reverse complement strand
ATCTACACTAGATCGCTCGTCGGCAGCGTCAGATGTGTATAAGAGACAGGCGTAGAACAGGCTGCAAAGCCATTAAGTGATAGCAAGCTAACCTCTCTCCTAGAGGAACAGGGAATTCAAGTTGCCCGACGAACTGTCGCAAAGTACCGCGAAAGCATGGGAATCCCCTCATCTAGTCAAAGAAAACGATATGAAAACGCCAAGTAGAAGGAACACTGCATGCAAATGACCATTAGTGGACACCATTTAGATCTTACTGACCCAATTCGCGAGTATGTCACTACCAAACTTTCCAAACTGGAAAGGCATTACGAACAAATCACTAGCACCTCGGTAATACTCACAGTCGACAAACTCCAACAAAAGGCTGAAGCCACCGTTCATGTAAGCGGCGCCGAGCTATTTGCCAATGCAGAGCATGCAGACCTATATGCAGCCATCGACGCATTGACCGATAAACTGGACCGCCAATTGATCAAACATAAAGAAAAGCATCGAGGCCACTAGCTTCTACAATGAAAATTACTGATGTGCTTACCCCGACTATGACCCAATGCGATTTGCCGGGTGGCAGTAAAAAACGTGTTCTTGAAAATCTGTCCATTTTTATCACCGAACAACTGGGCGGCGACTCAGAGCAAACTGATACATTGTTCCACAGTCTAGTCGCTCGCGAGCGACTGGGCAGCACGGGAATCGGTGAAGGCATAGCTATACCCCATTGTCGCGCACCCGGCTTTAAACGCATCCATGGCTGTCTGATCAAACTCAGTAACCCTATCGATTTTGACGCCCTTGATGATCAGCCCGTTGACCTGATTTTTGCCCTGGTGGTACCAGAAGAAAAAAATGATGAACATCTAGCCACATTGGCTAGAGTTGCGGCGCTCCTGCAAGATGAAACATCGCGTCAGTCGCTGCGCCAGTGCAGCAGCAATGAAGAACTATTCAACACAGCTATTCAACTTGAGCGCTCAGCCTAGTTATGCGCCTTGTCGTTATCAGTGGCCGTTCAGGCTCGGGGAAAACCTCAGCACTCAATATTCTTGAGGACGTGGGTTTCACCTGCATTGATAACCTTCCGGTCAGCCTGCTCTCTGACCTAATAACCAAACTTAAATCGGAAAATTTGAGCGAAGACCTCAAGCTCGCCGTCGGTATAGATGCCCGCAACCTCTTCGGCGATCTGAACCTGATACCAAAAGAGCTAGAGACGATTGAAGCTCACGGCATCTCAGTCAATGTGATATTTCTGCAGTCCCAACGCGCCGACTTACTTCGTCGCTACAGCGAAACTCGGCGCAAGCATCCATTGAGCAGTACACAGGTCAGTCTCAAAGAAGCCATTGATCTTGAAAAAGAGATTCTGGCACCGATTGCCGAAATTGCAGATCGCATCATCGATACCTCAGGTCTGTCTCTACACCAGCTGCGAGATTTAATAAGAAATACGGTAGTACCCAATGACACAGAGCATATGGCCATTTTATTTGAGTCCTTTGGCTTTAAGCATGGGGTGCCATCTGATGCGGATTTTGTGTTTGATGTACGCTGCTTGCCCAACCCCCATTGGAAACTCGAGCTGCGCGCGCAAACTGGCAATGATCCCGAGGTTATAGAATTTTTAGAGAGTCAGGTCGACGTCGCATCAATGCTCGCCGATATTATTGGCTATTTGACCCGCTGGATTCCAAAACATGAGGTCAATAACCGTAGCTATCTGACCGTCGCAATCGGCTGTACCGGCGGCCAACATCGCTCAGTCTATTTAGCCAACCGACTCACTGAGCATTTTTCGCAAAATTATCCACTGGTGAAGGTAGTGCATAAAGAATTCCCTCCAGTGAAACCAGCGGAGAGCTAACAGATGATTCGCTGCGAACTAACCATTATTAACAAACTGGGACTGCATGCCCGAGCCGCAA
Source organism: uncultured Cellvibrionales bacterium (assembly GCA_913060735.1). Taxonomy (GTDB): domain Bacteria; phylum Pseudomonadota; class Gammaproteobacteria; order Pseudomonadales; family Porticoccaceae; genus HTCC2207. The sequence goes on along the minus strand of CAJXVK010000055.1, from coordinate 12,544 downwards.
CCAAACTGGCTAGTGCAGCTGGACACCACCAATGTCGTATCCGTACGGGTAAGGAAGAACCATTGGTCGATGCTAAAAGTATTATGTCGTTGATGTTGCTGGCAGCCAATCAGGGTACCGTACTTATATTTGAGTTTGATGGCCCAGACGAACAGACCGCCTGTAACGAAATCACCGCCCTGTTGGCCGACTATTTTGGTGAAGGCGAATAATTTCGGTATCAGTCAGTAGCATAGCCCGCTAAAATGCAAAGCTCCTTTCAGCGATTTAGTTAGGGAAGATACGCATGACCACAGAAACCAACCTGCTTGCACGACTGGGCACAGCGATAGATTCAGGGACATTGAATCAGGTTCGGTATATTCTCAATAATCTCTCCCCGCCAGATATTGCCCACCAGCTGGAAACTGCACCACCCAAATTTCGCCATATACTCTGGGAGCTTGTTGATCCGGATAATTCCGGCGAAGTGTTACAGGAGTTATCGGATGAAATGCAATCGGAATTCCTCAACGAGATGGATGGTCAAGAAGTCGCCTCTCTCACCGAAGGTCTGGATGTCGATGATATTGTAGATATTCTTCAACAACTGCCAGATCAGATGATTCCGGAAGTGCTGGAAGCTATGTCCTGGCAGGATCGCCAACGCGTAGAGTCAGTGCTCACTTACGCTGAAGATACAGCAGGCGGTCTAATGGACACCGAAGTGGTGACTATAAGGCCCGACATTAATGTCGATGTTGTACTGCGCTATCTTCGTCGTTTTGAAGAGCTGCCAGATATTACCGACAACCTCTTTGTAGTTAGCCGCAACGATACATTTCTAGGTATCCTACCACTGGGCAAGCTGCTGACATCCAGTCCGACGACTAGGGTTAAAGAAGTTATGAATACCGAGGTACAGGCGATTCATGTCAACCTCACCGACTCCGATGTGGCCCAACTTTTCCAGCGCCATGATCTGGTCTCTGCACCGGTTATTGATGATAAAAATCACTTGCTCGGCCGCATCACCATTGATGATGTTGTCGACGTTATTGTCGAAGATGCAGACCATTCATTATTAGCCATGGCGGGTTTAAGCGATACCGAGGATACCTTCTCGTCCATCGGCAGAACCGCACCGCGACGTGCCGCATGGTTAGGGGTTAATTTAATTACTGCCATTCTTGCATCTACAGCTATTAGCCTATTTTCAGAAACCCTCGACAAAGTCGTGGCACTGGCAATTTTAATGCCGATTGTTGCCAGTATGGGGGGTGTTGCCGGCAGCCAAACACTTACAGTGGTTATTCGCGGCATGGCCCTAGGACAGATCGAGCGCGGCAATCTAAGCTGGCTGCTGAGTAAAGAGTTCACCGTTGGCGCATTAAATGGCCTGCTCTACGCACTGGTGGTAGGTGCAGTAGTCTCCCTGTGGTTTGATGACTGGACCATGGCGGCCATTATTGGTCTGGCTATGGCAATCAACTTAATGGCCGCCGCTCTAACCGGAACATTGTTACCGGTTCTATTGCGCTCACTCAATATAGACCCAGCCCTGGCGGGCTCGGTTATTCTTACCACGGTCACTGATATCGTGGGTTTTGTATCATTCTTAGGCCTAGCTGCGATATTTCTTATCTGATGACTGAAGAACTCGAACACCCTGACTACGACGGCCCCAGCAAGTCCCAGCTAAAGCGGGACAGCCATGCGCTGCAAGAGATGGGAAAGCAACTGGTGGAAATGCCTGAGGGCAAGCTGCAAAAATTCGATCTCCCCGAGAACCTTAAAGACGCCATCTATGAGGCGCGGCGCTTAAAGAGCCGCGAAGCCAAGCGTCGCCATCTGCAATATATCGGCAAGCTGATGCGTATCTCAAATACCGACGTTATTCAGAAAGCCCTGGATATGATGGACCACCAGTCGCAGACCTATCGTCAGCATTTTAAGCAACTGGAAGATTGGCGCGATCGTATTATTCAAGAGGGCAACGGCGGTATCGAAGCCTTTATAGACGACTATCCCGAAGGCGATCGGCAACAGCTACGCAATCTGCAGCGCCAAGCCAATCGCGAAGTTGAGCTAAAAAAAGCCCCGACCGCCAGCCGCAAAATCTTTAGCTATATAAGAAGCCTTGCAGAATAACCAGCAAAGAATCCTGTTTATGGGACCTATAGCTTTCTATGTTGACCCATAGGCATCTTGGCGCGCAGTTCACCAATCAAAGCCAAATTAATCTCAGCCACTACCAGTCCGGCTTCATCATTATCCAGACAGCCGAGTACAGTGCCCCATGGATCAATAATTGCACTGCCACCCCAGAGTCCGCGCGTTGGATGCGCTCGATCAACCAGATTGGCGCCAATCACAAATACCTGATTCTCAATGGCCCGAGCGCTCAATAGCACCTGCCAATGATCCTTGCCCGTCGCAGCAGTAAAGGCTGCAGGTACAGTAAACAGCTGGGCTTCAGCATCCGCTAATTTTCGGTATAGCTCTGCAAACCGAAGGTCATAGCAGACTGTCATGCCCAGTTTACACAGCGCGGTTGTAGCTACCACCACACGAGTACCAGCGGCAAAGTCATCTGACTCTCTATAGCTGCTTTGAGTGGAATCAGTCGGCGCATCGACATCGACATCAAATAGGTGAATTTTGTCGTATTCGTCAACACAGTTACCCTGCGGGTCAAATAGAAAGGAACGCGCAAAAGGCCTGGGTTTGGGCCCAGCGACTGGCAATGTGCCTCCCACTAGCCAGAGTCTATTTGTGCTCGCCTGCTGTGATAAAAACTGCCTTACCAAGCCGTTGTCTTCAGATTCTGCGCGACCTATAGCTAGAAAATCAGACTGGCCATAATGGGCAAAATTTTCAGGTAACACCGCTAATTGGGCGCCAGCAGCTGCCGCTTCGGAAAGGAGTGCTGCAGCATTGGCAAGGTTCTCATCAATAGACCCCGCGGGCTTGAGCTGAATGGCCGCGACACTGAAAGCATTACTCATAAAAATCACCCTTTGGTAATACAGGCCTATCTTTTACTCAGCCTGCTGTTCCTTAGTCTCTTTTTTATTCGGCTGTTTATTTTGGTCTGTGGCCTTTAGTTCTGCAGCAAAAATCCTATCAACTGCTACCTCAACATCATCAAACGGTCCAGATAATGTATAGCTAATACTGGATAGGCGATCTACCTGTTTTTCAACCAACTTACTCGTAAGATAAACCCCCGCCGCCGCGGGCACACCGCCGAGCAAAGCCACTACCCAGGGTAAATTTGTCGCTACAGGCAGGGTAGCAACAAGCTGAGCATCGACTTTCTCATTAACCAAATCAAAATCACCCGCCATATTCATGCGGCCAGAGGGCATTTTCATCCTAAGGGGGTCAAGTAAACTGGCAACTCCGTTTTCAAAATGGAGGGTACCCACCAGATCGTTATAGGCGAGGTTCTGGCCGGTGACATCAGAAAAGTCTAACTGTAAGCGTTTTAACCAGTTGGCAAAATTAAATAGGCTGACTAATTTTAGCGCGGCACCGGCACCGCCACTTGAAGTATAAAAGCTGCCATCCTGTAAATTAATCTGAAAATCACCAGTAATATTTTCCTTGGTGATTTTCCAAGGCTGATCCTGCCAAGATAAATCAAAAACCATGCTGCCAAACTCACTGTCCATTACCTTGGGGATATTTAAGCCGGAAAATAAATCGCCGATATTGTCAACGCCAACAGGGCCAATCAGATGACTGGAATATTTTTCGCCGTCATAACTCCAGAAAAACTCGGTATCAGGCTGCTTCTCAAACAATCCAGGTCTAAGACCAAACACATCGCCGACAATAGTATTAAAAGCTGCACCGGAAACCTCAGGGCGCAATTCAAAGGCCAGTGCACCCCAGTGCTTATCTCCTACAGTGAATGAGTCAACAGAGAAATCGACGGCATAAAAGGTGCGGGGATCCATGCCTTTTTGACCAATTTTCTGTTCGAGTAAAGCACTCGGCAAACTGAGCCTAGATAGTTGAACGTCGGGAATAAGACTATCATCATAGGGAAGTGCTAATTTTCCATCGGCAAGGTCGCTGGTAAACGCTATATTAACCTTTTCCTCTGACGGTCTAATCTGCGCCGCTATATCAGCTACTTTAAAAGTGGCCAAATTCAGCTGATCAAACTGCAAATCAAACACCGGTTTCCAAGATGCTTCCTGCCCGCCTGACCGTCCTGCGAACAGAGCAACCACCGGGTTCCATAGATTCAAATCTGTGGTGGGTAGATAACCAGCAACCAATAGTTCACCTTCCTCTGGTACTGATACGGAACGATCAAAACTCACCAAACCATGGGTGAGCTTAGTCTGGTTAAAACGCAAATCAGTGACTAACTGATCACCAATGCTACCTTCAAGCCGATTGAAATCCGGATCAAAATGCAGAGTTATATCCAAGGCCCGAGGCTCTTTCGCCGCTTTACCTAATGGCTGAGGTAGCCTGATCTCAGAATTTTGCATCTGGCTAACCAACTGAAGCGTCACTGGAGTTCCCGGATCATCTGCTGCCTTGATACTTAGTAGCCCTTCAATCGGGATAGAGCCGGTCAGTACTTTAGTCCAGGGAAACTCAACCAGCCGGTTAAGGTTCTGCGGTTGGACCTCTGTGGTGACGGCTATCTTTTGTTGATTACCTGTTTTAAAGAATTTAGCTTTTAAAGGTTGCCCCCAAAACTCACCACTCAGAGTTTCGGAGTACAAACCATCGGCTATCGAGAAATTTAATTCACCTTCAACCTGGCTAAAACCGATCGACGTATTGGGTATAGTTAGTGATCCGCGATTAAGGTTAGTACTTATCTGATAGTCTCCCGCAACGGTTTTGCCGGCAACCTTTTTTAACGGGATTTCCAAATGCAACTGCGCATCAACATCCCCCGCATACTGCCAGCCGGCCAAGGGACCAATTCGATCGCGAAGCGGCGACTGAGCAAGTAGATCAATGGCCTCACCCAATCCAGCTTCAACCTGTGCATCGACAGTTAAGATTTGCATGCCAACCGCAGGGTCCCCCATTACCGCATCTGCCTGTAATATTTTGGCGCCACCAACTGTTCCTGCCGTGGCCACGGCCTCAACATAGGCATCGTCAATTAACACCAGAGTATCCGCATCGCGAATACCCAACCAGTCAGGATGGTAATCCACGTCGGTATTTTCTGTTTTAAATAAAAGCTGAGTGGTTTTGGACATAATGTTATTACGCGGCGGCCCAGTGCGCACTAACATACCAAACTCTTGCACATTGGCAGCCAGTACGGCGGTTTTAAGCCATTTCGACAGCCTCGCTGGGGTCTTGTATGGCAGATATTTATCTATAAAAGCGGCATCAAGATCGCGGCCGCCAATAATTAAATTAACCTCTGGAGCAAGGCCATTAGCAGGCAACTGCTGCTCCACAGAAAACATAATATTAGAAGTGCCAGCATCAACCGTAGTTTTCATTGATGTACTGCGCGAAGTCAGCATACTTGTCTGCGGCTGCCAGTCCAAATAGACCGTGCCCTCAGCCTTTTCGACGTGCAGATAATCTTTGTATACTTTGGGGAAAAACACCTCAAAGCCATCGCTATCAGCAAGATGGAATAAACCGCCTGAACCATGCACTTCAAGATAACCATTAATGTTTTTTACACCTGGAGCCCCCTTATAGGGGCGCGCAGAAATATTATCCAAATTAGCTGAGGCATAATAGCCGGCTTCATTTTTTCCCAACGTTAAAGCACTTAGATCACCGCGAGGCCGCAGCTCGTCAATCGCCTTCAATAGTTTCGCGGAGGGCACTTTCGTCTCTCGCAGCAGATCAGATAGCACGGTGACATCTAACTGATTCACTGAGATATCAAAATCCTGCCAGCGCGACCCCAGACGCTGATTAAACACCAGATCCAGCGGTTCAATATCAGCATCGGACCAACCGAAATCAAAGCCCTGCAGTCTAGCGCCCCAATCCGAACCAGAGGTAAACCAACCAGTTAGTGCAGTACTAAGGTTTTGAATAGGTGGAACATCGGCCAGCCAGTCTAATGGTATTTCGGTAATTGCCAGATCACCTTCAAAGTCCAGAGAACCTCCAGGATGAATATCAAACCAAACTTCACCGCTAGCATTGGCTTTAAAACTTGACAGGTTATCGAATAATCCAGGCAACAGCGATTGAGAAAGCTCTACAATTGGATTGGAGATATTGAAGTTATCTAAGCGGAAATATCCGTCTGCATAAAAGGATTCAAGGTCAGAGGGATCACCCTGGCCCTCCATCAGAACATAGGCGGGAATACCTTGATCGGATAGTCGCACTGACAGTTCAGCGCGATGAAAATCGTCATCATTCTCCAATGTTACTTCATCGCCACGCACCTGTATTTTCTTGCCTGAAAAAAACTCAAGATCAATCAGTACCAACCTCAGACGTATCAGGCGACTATAAAAAAGTGGCTCTAAAATAATATTTAAATCTGTGCTGGAACTGCCCTGTAGGCCCTTCAAACTCCAACGACCTAACTCATCCTCAACCATTGTAATGGCCAGCTGATCCACAACCAGTTCGCGCCAAATTGGGCTCAGATATTTTAGGCTATTAAATAAATCGAGGTCAGCACGGCCATGGTCAAGCACAATTGCTGGCGTTTGCCCGTCACTGATAATTTCAATTTTTTCAATATCGATTACCGGAATCAGTCCCGGCCACTCGCCCTGTAATTCTCCAAGTCTGACCTGCATACCTGTACTATCGCTAATAAGCTGCTGTATAGCTGGGCGCAGCTCACCGACACTGCTAATTGTCTGGCGCCCTATAACCACCAGGATAACCGTGCCGATAATTAACATTGCTGCACTCAACCACAGCCAACGACTCATTAACTTAACGATTTTTTTAATTCTGCTGTCAGCCATTATCTAAACTCAAACAGGAATAATATCGAACTGTTCTCGGGCGAATACATCTTCAGTCCGAAACTGAATAGAACGCCCAATAAACGCTTCAAGATCTGCAACCTGTGCAGAATCTTCATCTAATAATCTATCTATTACCGCAGGCGATGCCAATACTCGCAACTGCTCGCACTCATAGGCACGGGCAACCCGGAGAATTTCTCGCAGCACTTCATAGCTCACTGTTTCAGCGGATTTAATTGAACCACGCCCGTCGCAAGTGGGGCAGACTTCGCAGAGTACCTGACCTAAACTTTCACTGGTGCGCTTACGCGTAGTTTGCACCAAACCCAATTCAGTCACACCAGAAATCGTAGTTCGAGCGCGATCTCTATCCAGCGCTTTTTCAAACGTTCGCAATACCTGCCGGCGATGTTCCGCATTCTGCATATCGATAAAATCAACAATGATTATACCGCCCAGATTACGCATGCGCATTTGTCGAGCGGTAGCCGCTGCCGCTTCAAGATTGGTTTTAAAAATAGTCTCTTCAAGATTGCGATGACCCACAAAGGCACCCGTATTCACATCGACTGTGGTCATGGCCTCAGTCTGGTCAATCACCAGATGGCCGCCAGACTTTAGCATCACCGAGCGCTGCAGTGCCTTGGCAATTTCGTCTTCAATACCATGAAGATAAAATAATGGTCGCTCACCCGGATAATGCTCAAGCAGGTTAGCAATTTCAGGGCTAAATTTATTGGCAAATTTTACTAATAGGTCTAGTACTTCCCTTGAGTCGACCAGTACTTTTTCAACTTCAGTACTAGCCATATCACGCAATACTCGTTTATACAGCGGAAGCTCCTCATAGAGACAGCTAGGCACCGCAGCCTCTGCCTTCGCTTCCATCAAATGCTGCCACACACGCTGTAGGTAACGTACATCAACTCGCAGCTCATCCACGCTTGCGCCCTCTGCCGCTGTGCGCAAAATATAACCGCCACGACGCTGAGGAATTTCAATCGCATTTTTTTGGCGTTTAACTAGCGGTTCAGCAGCAGCCAACTCTTCAATTGTGGCTGTTATTGCTACTTTAAGGCGCTCGCGTTCGTCTTCATCCTCAATACGCTGAGAAACACCTATATGCTCGCCACCGTCCATATACACGAGATAGCGCGAAGCAACCGAAAGCTGTGCTGTAAGTCGAGCACCTTTGCTGTTAATAGGATCCTTGATGACCTGCACCAGTATTTTTTGGCCATCGTGGAGAAGGTTCTGAATTTCGAGATTCTCTGATTCTCCCGACTCGCCCTTGTTTTTAGGCTTGCTAGCAATCAGATCGTCAACGTGCAGAAAGCCTGCACGCTCAACGCCTATATCGACAAACGCAGCCTGCATACCAGGCAGTACGCGCACTACTTTGCCTTTATAAATATTGCCAACCAGACCGCTTCTTTGATTACGTTCGATTGAAATTTCTTGAGGGACACCGTTATCAACCAAGGCTACGCGAGTTTCCATCGGCGTGATATTGATTAGAATTTCTCGATTCATACGGGTTTCCAATTGTTAGCTGTAACGCTTTTTTAGAATTTTACTGTTGCCAAGTCGGCACATTAAACTTCTCTAATAACCGCTGCGTTTCCAACAAAGGCAACCCAACGACTCCACTATAGCTGCCTTCAAGGTGGGCAACAAAGGTTGCGCCAAAACCCTGAATGGCATACGCGCCAGCTTTTCCCTGGGGCTCCCCGGTTTGCCAGTACTTGAGACACTCATCTACGGGGATTGTGCGGAAAGTAACCGATGTTTTCGAAACGGCCACCTCCGATCCGTGCGCATTAACAATTGCTACCGCCGATAGCACCTGATGAGTTGAAGCCGACAGCGACTGCAACATGGCGACAGCGTCATCGCAATCTACCGGCTTGCCAAAAATCTTGTTATTCCAAAGACCAATGGTATCGGCGCCGAGTACAGGTATTTTTGGCGCATGCCGATGCCAACTAGCCTGAGCTTTTTCCACAGCAAGCCGCGCGACATAATCAACAGCCGGCTCTGCAGGCCTTTGACTCTCATCAATATTCTCTGCGGCCACCGCAAAACGTACGCCAATCTGCTGCAGTAGATCACGGCGACGCGGCGACGCCGATGCCAATATCAGGTCAGCATTTGCCAGATCATTTGATGTTAGAGGAGATAGAGACACGCAAAAACCCTTTAGCGGTAGTACAAATTAACTCGAGCAATCAGTATGTCGATCAGCGGCCACAACAGTGCCGACGTCAGGCCAATAACCGGAAGGTGGCCTAAAGTCGTTGGAATATCCCAAACCGAAAACAACAAGGCCTGAACTAACTCAGCAAAAACTACTAGCACCACCACCAAAAACATTCGGTGAAATATCGAAAAATAAGTTAACCAGCGACTGAGCAGATAAGCCGCAGCGCCACAGAGCGCAAAGACCAGCACATAGTGACCGAGAATGGTACGAAATAAGGTGTCAGCCAACAGACCCACGGCGGCAGCAAAGCCAATGCCGTACTGGATTGGCACATAGAGTATCCATGCAATAGTTACCATTAAGAGGAAATTTGGCTTCCATAGAATCCAATCACCAGACGCGGGCAAAAGCTGAAAGATAGTGGCAATAATTAATGAGGCTATCATGGGCCCAGTAAAATTTACCGGCTTCATTTAAGACCACGAGTTCGGTCGCTACCTGTGGTGAAAACCAAAAGCAGGTGTCGACTTCTATCGAGCTCTGCTGAAGGATCAATCTCGACATCGACAAATGTTGCACCGGGCTTTTGCGCAATACTGGCCACAGTGCCAACGGGGTAACCCACGGGGAAGCGTCCACCCAAACCAGAGCTGACCAGCTGATCTCCCTCAACAATATCGGCGGTAGGCGAAACAAATCTCAATGTCATGCGATTGTAATCAGATGTACCCTCAGCAATTGAGCGAACGCCATTGCGTAGAACCTGCACCGGCAACGCATGGGTGCTATCAGTGATTAAAAGCGCCACACTGTGGCCACCGTAAACAGAAATAATCTGACCCATAAGGCCCTCTGCATCAAGCAGAGGCTGACCCACATAGACGCCGTCATCACGACCGCGATCAATAGTAACGGTATGCCCCTGGGGGTTGGGGGAAACGCCGATAACTTCAGTGACCAAAACACTGTCCATGAGTAGTTCGGTAGAGTTTAATAGTTGACGCAGGCGCAGATTTTCGGCGGCCAGCTCAGACATTCGCTGCAACTGCCCGCGATGAATCAAGCTCTCTTGCTCAAGGCGAATATTATTTTTCTCGAGATCAGCTCTGGAAGTACCGCTTATTTTTCCCCATTCCTGAATACGACTGGGGATATTAGTTATCCAATAGAGGGGACGAACAGCACTGTCGACGATTTTATCAGCAGGGCTAAGCAAGGTAGTAAAACTGTCGACAGCCATTAGACCGAACGCAATAAGGCAGACGATCAGAAGCCTTCGGATCGAAGAGGGTGATTCAGCAAACACTCTTTTAATAAATCCACTCCCGAAAAACTACCAACACCAGGCTGGCACTGATAGTTACTAAGTCAGCGTATCTAGTCTTCTGTTATCCATCATATCCAGCGCTTCACCACCACCACGAGCAACACAGGTCAGTGGCTCTTCAGCTAAAATAACCGGCAGGCCAGTTTCATGGGTGAGCAAGCGATCAAGGTCTCGCAACAGAGCACCACCGCCGGTTAAGACAATGCCAGTTTCAGCAATATCTGACGCCAACTCAGGGGGGGACTGTTCTAACACGCGCTTTACCGCCTGAACTATGCCAGTCAGTGACTCTTGCAGTGCCTCAAGGATTTCATCACTAGTCAGGGTAAAGCTCTTGGGAACACCTTCGGCAAGGTTGCGGCCACGCACATCAATTTCGCGCACCTCTTTGGCTAAATAGGCTGCACCAATTTCCATTTTAATACGCTCGGCAGTGGTATCACCAATCACACTGCCGTACTTGCGACGGACAAAGTTAACAATAGCCTCATCAAATCGGTCACCACCAATACGTACCGAATCAGAGAAAACCACACCATTGAGAGACAAAATCGCAATTTCAGTAGTACCACCACCGATATCCACGACCATTGAACCCACAGCCTCTTCGACTGGCAGTCCAGCACCAATAGCAGCGGCCATTGGCTCTTCAATCAAAAATACCTCTCGCGCACCAGCACTGTAAGCAGATTCTTTAATCGCGCGCTTCTCAACTTCAGTGGCCATACAGGGCACGCAGATAAGCACTCTAGGGCTAGGTGGTACCAGGCTTTTAGCATGGACCTTTTTGATAAAGTGCTGCAGCATTTTCTCAGTCACTTGGAAATCGGCAATAACACCATCTTTGAGCGGGCGAATCGCAGTGATATTGCCCGGAGTACGACCCAACATGCGTTTGGCATCGACACCCACAGCTTCAACAATCTTTTGACCCAGATGCTGGCGAATAGCAACCACAGAGGGCTCGTTAAGGACAATGCCCTTTTCGCGCACATATATCAGGGTATTTGCAGTTCCAAGGTCAATCGACAGATCACTGGAGAAAAAGCCGCGAATTTTTTTAAACAACATCAACAAATCATCCTCAGTGGCAGCTCGTGAACAATGGCACAAGCAACTCGAAATTAAGCATAGAAAATTTAACAGCGCCAAGGGCGTCAGATCAAGCGCCAGCACACTGTTTTCCCATCATTGGCAGGGATTCTAGCTGATCTTGAACAAAACTTCCTACATCTAATTTAAATCAAGTAAAAAAGGCCAAAAAAACCCAGAAATGAAGGTGTTTGGCCACGCTGGAACTTCGCCTAATCTCATAAGTTGCTGTACCATGCGACTTCGGCAAAAAATGTCTTAAAACCGCCGCATCGTCGAATAATAGCGTTAAAAATTGGCAGCACAAGAAACAGGCAAAACAATGAGCATCGAACGGCAAGAAATTGAAAAACTGGCAACACTCTCGCGCATAGCCATCAGTGATAGCACTATTACCGAAGTATCCCAACGTCTAAGCAGTGTTTTAGACCTTGTTGACCAGCTGCAAGCTGTAAATACCGAGGGAGTTCAGGCCATCTCACACCCCATGCAAGCGACCCAGCGCCTAAGAGAAGACGAGGTTAGCGAGATCAATCAGCGCGAAGCCCTGCAAGCCATTGCGCCAGACACTGAAGAGGGCCTATTTTTAGTGCCCAAAGTCATAGAATAAGCAGGCCCAAACACAATGCATAACCTCACCATTGCCGAGCTTATTAAAGGGCTACAGAGCAAAAAATTTTCTAGTGTTGAATTAACCCAGCACTTTTTAAACCGAATTGACAGCCTAAACCCCACCTATAACGCGGTGATTACAGTAACTGCCGAACAGGCACTAAAAGCCGCTGCCGCCGCTGATAAGCGACTAGCCGCAGGCAATGCACCCGCCCTCTGTGGCGTACCCATGCTGCACAAAGATATCTTCTGCACCAACGGCGTGCGCACCAGCTGTGGCTCTAAAATGCTGGATAACTTTATCCCGCCCTACAACGCCACTGTGGTTGAAAACTTCGAAACCTGTCTCTTATACACATCTCCGAGCCCACGAGACCAGAG
>CAJXVK010000054.1 GCA_913060735.1 uncultured Cellvibrionales bacterium | reverse complement strand
CTACACTAGATCGCTCGTCGGCAGCGTCAGATGTGTATAAGAGACAGGCATTATAGGTATAGTATTAGTTATATTCAACTCGCTATATACCTTTATATAGCGGTAATTAACCTGCTTGATGTAAAGCTATTTTAGGTGGGCAAGAATACCTTCGAGCTCATCGACGCTGTTATATTTAAAAATCAGCTTGCCTGCTCCTTTGGCGCTATGCTGAATCTGCACCGCGGCACCCACCTTTTCAGAGAGCTCTTCCTCCAATCGCGTGATATCTGGGCTGTTATCCTGGCCATTTTGCTGGGGCTTGGTTGTTGTTGGGTTTTGGTGTTTTTTAACCAGCGCTTCTGTCTGGCGAACAGTCATAGCATTGGCAGCAACAGTTCGTGCCGCCTGGACCTGCACGTTACCCTCTAGGCCGAGGAGACATTTAGCATGACCTAGCTCCAGCTCGCCACGCTCAACCTGAAGTTGCACCGCAGGTTCCAACGTCGCAAGGCGCATCAAGTTGGTCACTGCTGAACGGGACTTGCCCACTGCATCCGCTACCTGCTGCTGGGTTAACTTGAATTCATCCTGCAAACGGATAAGCGCCAGACTTTCTTCGATAGGGTTTAAATCTTCGCGTTGAATGTTCTCGATTAGGGCCATAGCGATAGCGGCTTCATCGGACACTTCACGAACGATCGCAGGAATACTGTCGAGGCCAGCCTGCTGAGTAGCCCGCCAGCGGCGCTCACCGGCAATAATTTCGTATTTATCTTGGCCTATAGAGCGCACCACAATAGGCTGCATTACGCCCTGAGTGGCAATGGAGCTGGCCAACTCCTGTAACGCTTCTGGGTTTAGGTCGCGGCGCGGCTGATATTTGCCGCGCTGAAGGAATTCCACTGGTAGCTGACACAGTCGGCCGTCTGCTTTAGCTTCAGCAGAGCTTGCAACAGCTTGAACCTCTAGGCTCTGATCGGAACTGGTTGTTTCTTCCGGGATGCCTAGTAATGCATCCAATCCTTTACCAAGACTTTGTCGTTTTGTTGCCATGTGGTTAGCTTCCTGAAGCCTGAGGTTTTTGATCTTTCTGTATTTTTTCCTGACGCAGTATCTCGCCGGCCAGCGCTAGATAGGCGACAGATCCTTTAGAATTTCTATCATAAACCAGCGCTGGCATTCCATGGCTGGGCGCTTCAGCTAAGCGCACATTGCGCGGAATGCTGACGCGGTAGACGCGATCGCCAAAATACTTTCGCAGCTGCGCCGATACCGCATTAGTCAAGCTGCTTCTAGGGTCGTACATAGTCCGCAAGATACCCTCAATCTTTAACCTTGGATTGATCAGCTTAGCTATTTGACGAATGGTGTTATTAAGGGCGGAAAGGCCCTCAAGTGCATAGTATTCGCATTGCATTGGGATAACTACGCCATCACTGGCCACTAGCGCATTAACAGTAAGCATATTTAATGAGGGAGGACAGTCAATAATAACGTAGTCATAGTTGCTGGCAACCCGCTTAATGGCGTGGCGAAGCCGACTTTCTCGTCCAATCTCTTGCATTAACTCTACTTCTGCGGCCACTAGGTCGCCATTGGAGGGCAATAGGTGATAGCTACCTTGCTCCGCTGTCACAATGACACTTTCAATGGTGTTTTTTTCTGTGAGCACATGATAGACGCTCAGCTTACAATCTTGCTTGTTAATACCAGAGCCCATGGTTGCATTGCCCTGGGGATCTATATCAACTAATAGCACACGTTTTTTATAAGCCGCCAGCGACGCAGCAAGATTGACACTGGTAGTAGTTTTACCGACCCCGCCTTTCTGATTTGCAATTGAGAGTATGCGCACTAATATTCTTACCTTAAATAAGCTTTGTTGCTAGCTGTGGATTATTGTTATTAGATGCCTTTCGCCATCAATATTTGGTATATCTAATCGACACAGATCAGCGACCTTATAGTCTTTCGGTATTGCGCTCAACTCTGATTCCGGTAATTTACCTTTCATCGCTATAAAGCAGCCGTTGCGATCAACAAGATGTTGGCAGGTTTTTAGCATATCCGGAATAGAACTAAAGGCGCGGCTTAGTACAGTGTCGTAAAGGACTTCAGGCAGAAATGCTTCTGCACGCTTATTAATTTCAAGCACATTATTCAACCCTAATTCGGTGCGCACCTGAAATAGGAAGCGTGTTTTCTTGCCTGCGCTATCCAGTAAGCTGAAATTTTTATCTGGATTCATAATCGCCAACGGTATACCAGGCAAGCCAGGTCCAGTACCTATATCAATAAGGTTCTTCTTTTCAGCAACATGGGGATGCACTGCTAGGCTATCTAGCAGATGCAGGTTGATCATTTGCATAGGGTCACGAATAGCGGTGAGGTTATAAGTTTTATTCCAACGCTCAAGCATATGTAAATAAGCTAGGAGTAAATCCAACTGCTCTGTGCTGCAGGCTATACCTAGCGTGTTTATGCCAGCCTGTAGTTGAGCCCGCTTTTGACTTTTCGGCCCGCTACCATAGGGGTTAAATGGCTGGCTCATTGAGGGATCAGGCAGCATGTTTTTTTAGCATCACTAGCAGCAGAGAGATTGCGGCAGGTGTAACACCTGGTACTCGCGAAGCGCGAGCCAATGTCTGTGGCTGAGCATCAGTAAGTTTTTGTTTGATCTCATTAGACAGACCACTTATTTTTTTGTAATCAAAGTCCGTTGGGATAACTGTGTTTTCGTGGCGCTGTAATTTATCGACCTCATCTTGCTGACGATTGATGTAACCGGAATACTTGGCATCAATCTCGACCTGCTCCGCCACCTTTTGATCGATCTTATTTTCTGCGGCAGGGTATAGGGAGCTGATAATTTTATGGCTGAGCTCTGGTCGTTTGAGCAACTCAAATAGCGAATACTCGTGGGACAGTTTATTTTCAATATGATCAGCTAGCTTTTGCGCCTCCTCTGTACCGGGCTGAATCCATGTATCCTTTAGACGCTGACGTTCTAATTCAATAGCTTCGCGCTTTTCACAAAAACTATGCCAGCGGTTGTCATCAACCAACCCTAGTTCACGACCTTTTTCAGTGAGACGTAGGTCGGCATTATCTTCACGCAGCAGCAGGCGATATTCAGCTCGACTGGTGAACATACGGTAGGGCTCTGCCGTTCCCATGCTAATAAGGTCATCAACCAACACACCCATATAGGCGTTATCACGCCTTGGGCACCAACTATCTTTACCTTGAACCTGCAATGCCGCATTGGTACCAGCTAACAAACCTTGGGCACCAGCTTCTTCATAGCCTGTGGTGCCATTTATTTGGCCAGCAAAAAACAGGCCATTTATAGACTTGGTTTCCAGTGAGTATTGTAGGTCTTGGGGGTTGAAGTAATCATACTCAATCGCGTAACCAGGGCGAGTAATATGGGCGTTTTCAAACCCTTGAATAGAGCGCACCAAATTCAGCTGAACATCAAACGGTAAGCTTGTTGAAATACCATTTGGGTAGAGCTCATGAGTATCAAGCCCCTCTGGCTCGACAAAAATTTGATGTTTTTCTTTATCGGCAAAACGCACAACTTTATCTTCAATCGAGGGGCAATATCTGGGCCCAACCCCGTCGATAACACCGGTGTACATAGGTGAACGATCCATACCACCATGAATAATTTCGTGAGTCGTGGTGTTCGTGTAGGTAATCCAACAACAGGTTTGCTTAGGGTGATCTTTAAGTCGTCCCATGTATGACATTACCGGCTCAGGCTGATCACCCCATTGTTCTGGTAAATGAGTGAAGTCAACGCTGCGCGCATCAATTCTTGGTGGTGTACCAGTTTTTAGGCGCTCAACCCTAAAAGGCAATTCTCGCAACCGTTGCGCCAAGTTTTCTGCTGGTGGATCACCTGCGCGACCGGCGGCATGATTCTCTAGCCCGATATGCACCTTTCCGGCCAAAAATGTACCCGCAGTTACTACAACTGCTGTAGCGGTAAAACGTAGTCCCATTTCTGTAACTACGCCCGTGACTCTTTCGCCCTCAATAACAAGGTCATCAACAGCTTGCTGAAATATGGTTAGATTTGGTTGGTTTTCTAAAATGTCGCGAATAGCGGCTTTGTAGCGAACTCGATCTGCTTGAGCGCGCGTAGCTCTTACAGCAGGGCCTTTTCGAGCATTGAGTACGCGGAATTGTATGCCACCAAGATCTGTTGCCAAAGCCATAGCACCACCAAGCGCATCAATTTCTTTAACTAGGTGGCTTTTCCCAATGCCCCCGATGGCAGGGTTGCACGACATCTGGCCCAGGGTTTCAATATTGTGTGTTAGCAATAATGTTCTACTGCCCATACGAGCAGAGGCTAGGCATGCTTCTGTGCCAGCATGACCACCACCAATTACGATTACATCAAAGTTATCTGGGTATTGCATAGCGCTACAGCATATCTTTTGAATTTCGGCTGCCCATTATACGGGTGTGTGACTAAATAATAAGCAGTTTTGTTCGTGATTTTTAGCTGTGGTTATCTTGGCTCTTTTAAAATTATAGGTAAGTAATATTATCTTTATATTTTATGAAATAGATTATTGTTATTGTTATTAGGGGGAGGGTTTTTTGTTGTTAAGCAAAAAAAAACATTATAAAACAATTGGTTATAAATATAATTTAACGGTATAACCGCTTTATCAAAACTGTTTTGGCGCTGTGATTATTTATGTGTTCAAGGGTATTAATTTCGGCGCTTAGTTGCGAAACTGGGAATAACAGGGCAAGTCAGTGGGTAGTTATTCGGGTTATCCACAGGTTTTTTACATAAAAATAATTTAAAACGCTGTTAAACGGTCTTTCTTTAATTCCTTGAGTGTAAACTGTTAGTATTTTGTGGATTATTTGTAAGCAGTGAGTCGGCCAAAATTATCGCTTGTAATTATTTTAGATAAGAGCAATAAACCATTGATATGCAGAGGTAATTTCATTAGAATTCCCCGCCTGAAATCAGTACCGCAAATATTTTTTGGATTAAGACAATGAAAAGAACATTTCAACCTAGCAATTTAAAGCGCAAACGCACCCATGGTTTTAGATCTCGTATGGCTACTCCTGGTGGTCGTGCTGTTCTTAATCGTCGTCGTGCTAAAGGTCGCAAGCGTTTATCTGCGTAAGGTTTTAGGGCCCCGTGCCCAGTCACGCCTTCACTAAGAATCGACGCCTATTAAAAGCCTCCGAATATAAGGAGGTTTTTGATCGCAATAGGCTTAAAGTCGCTCACCCAAAACTCCTCCTTTTAGCACTACCGAATAATTCTGGTCAATCACGGCTGGGGTTAGTGATAGGTAAAAAAAATATTCCCACGGCTGTCGGTCGAAATCGTGTGAAACGTGTTGTACGCGAAACGTTTCGTCAGTTTGACTTCCCAGTGGCTCTAGATATTGTGTTTTTGGCTCGAAAAGGTGCTGACCAGCTGTCGTCTCAGGAGATGAACTTGTTGTTGCATCAATCTTGGTGCAGACTGCGGCAGCGCTGTGAATCTCTGGGAGATAACAATGCGTAGACTAGCAATTGGTACGATAAAGTTCTATCGATTTGCGCTCAGTCCGCTGCTGGGCAAAAACTGTCGATTTTACCCAACTTGTTCGTGTTATGCCGAAGAGGCATTTGACCGGTATGGGTTTTTCAAAGGGGGTTACCTTACGGTGCTAAGACTCGTAAAATGCCATCCTTTTCATCCAGGAGGTTACGATCCAGTCGGCGGACAAGCTGATACTGACGTAAGTACCACCTGCAATAATAATCACACAGAGTTATAAATAGAATGGATTGGCTAAAAACAACATTATTAGGTGGTATGGCTATCATTGCCTGGTTACTGGTTATTGAGTGGACTCAGTTTCAGGACGACCGTAAGCCAGAAATTGTGCAACAGAGTAGTTATGCCATTCCATCTGCAGAGAGTCTGATTCCACAAGCTGTTGTCCAAAATAGTGTTGAAAACGAGTTACCTGAGTTGAGTAGTGATCAACAGGCGCCTATGCCTACTCTAGCTGCGGTAACCAATAGCCAGCTGGTGACTGTTCGTAACCAGGTACTAGAGGTTGTTATTGATACGCACGGTGGCGATATCATCGAGGTTAACTTACTGCAGCATCTTACTAAAATGGCAGAGGATGGCGGAAAGCCCTTTCAATTACTTAACCGTACCAGCGGTAATATGTATATTGCGCAAAGTGGTTTAATTGGCCCTGATGGCACTGATACTCGTGATGGACGGCCACGTTTTGTTTCTGCTCAAAGCAGCTATGACTTTAGTGATGGCGGTGATCTATTAAATGTAGATCTAACGTTTAACCAAAACGGGGTACGTTTGGTGAAGCGTTTCCAGTTTAGTCCGACCGGTTATGATATTGGTGTTGAATACCTTATTAATAATGGAACCTCATTTGATTGGAGCGCGACCTTTTATGGTCAGATTAAACGCGATTCTAATTCGCCTCTAATTGAGGCTACTGGCGTACAACCCTATCTCGGCGCAGCTTTGCGAGAGGCAGAGCAGAATTATGCCAAGTATGATTTTGGCGATATGGAAGATGAGACCGTAACTGCATCGGTTGAGGGTGGCTGGGTTGCAATGGTGCAGCACTACTTTGTAAGTGCTTGGGTGCCACCAACTGCAGAGCAAAATAGCTTTAGTCTGCGGAAATTGGGCAATAAAGATATTTACTTGATGGGTTTTACTGGGCAACCAATAACAGTGGCAGCCGGTGGTTCCGGGAGTTACGGCGCCCGGTTCTATGTTGGTCCTAAGGATCAGGATAAATTATCTGAGCTAGCTGAATATTTGGACCTAACAATTGATTATGGTTTTTTGTGGATGCTGGCTAAGCCAATTTTCTTCGCTATGCAGGCTATCCATAACGTAGTGAATAACTGGGGTTGGTCAATTATCCTGTTAACTTTATTTATTAAGTTATTACTCTACCCACTGTCTGCAACCAGCCTTAAATCAATGGCAAAGATGCGCAATCTTCAGCCTGAAATGGCACGCCTAAAGGAACTGTATGGCGATGATCGCCAGAAAATGTCGCAAGAGTTAATGGGTCTGTATAAAAAAGAGAAGGTTAACCCTGCTGGTGGTTGTTTTCCAATGCTGTTGCAAATGCCGGTTTTCTTGTCCCTCTACTGGGTTTTGTTGGAGTCCGTTGAGATCCGGCATACCCCCTGGATATTATGGATCCAGGATCTGTCAGCCAAAGACCCCTACTTTATCTTGCCTTTGATAATGGGCGCCAGTATGTTGCTGATGCAGAGATTGCAGCCGATGCCAACAGACCCAATGCAAGCTAGGGTTATGCAGATTATGCCTATTGCCTTTACTTTCTTCTTTATGTTCTTCCCCGCAGGCTTGGTGCTTTACTGGACAGTGAATAACCTTTTATCTATGGCACAGCAATGGATTGTTAACAAGCAGCTGCAGACGGCCAAAATAAAAAAGTAGTTTTGACTGGTTGATTTTAAAAGGCCCCTGATGGGGCCTTTTTATCATGCGCGTTTTACCTTGGGTTTTTCAGGCATAATCGTTCTATGTTGCAAAATAATAAAGATGTGATTGTCGCGGTTGCCACTGCCCCTGGAAGGGGTGGTGTTGGTGTTGTCCGTCTATCTGGTGCCGTTGACTTAACAACTTATCTTTCTGGCTTGTTGGGGAGAAAAGCCTTAGGGCCTCGGCAAGCTGCTTACTGCCGCTTTAGAGACGCTGAAGGCGACACCATTGATAAAGGCATTGCGCTTTATTTTCCTAACCCGGGTTCTTTTACTGGTGAGAATGTACTTGAGCTGCAGGGCCATGGCGGCACTGTGGTGCTTGATAGGCTGGTACAGCGCTGTGTGGAGTTGGGCGCTCGTTTAGCTCGCCCAGGTGAGTTCAGTGAGCGGGCATTTCTAAATGACAAAATGGACCTGGCTCAGGCAGAAGCAATTGCTGACTTAATTGATGCATCATCATTTCAAGCTGCACGTTCTGCAGTACGTTCAATGCAGGGTGAGTTCTCTGTGCTGATTAATCAGCTGGTTGAAAAGATGATTGAGCTGAGAATTTACGTGGAAGCGGCAATCGACTTCCCTGAGGAAGAAATTGATTTCTTGGCAGATGAGGGCCTTATAAATAATCTACATAATTTGGCTTCTAATCTGCGCAACATACTAAGTCGCGCTCAACAGGGTTCACTGTTACGCGATGGTATGACACTGGTGCTCGCGGGCAAACCCAATGCCGGTAAGTCGAGTCTATTAAATGTCCTCGCAGGCAACGAGGCCGCCATTGTTACGCCGGTGGCTGGTACTACTAGGGATGTGTTGCGCGAACGCATTCTACTTAATGGCTTACCGTTAAATATTGTCGATACAGCGGGCCTTAGGGACAGTGACGATGAAATAGAACAGGAGGGCGTGCGTCGCGCTTGGGCTGAAATTGAAAAGGCTGATCAGGTTTTATTTGTAGTAGATGCAACTGAGACGGATAACCCTGATTTAGCTGAAATTTGGCCTGAATACTTCAGTAGATTTCCCGATACTCGGCAGCCAGTCACCTTGGTGTTAAATAAGATTGATCGCTCCGGCCATAGTGCTGGGCCTGTTTCTGGGCGTGAAAGTACCTTTGCTATTTCTGCTAAACAGCGAATGGGTTTTACCGCACTCAGTGACTATTTACAGAAAACCATTGGCTATGAGGGTCAAGCGGAGGGGCTTTTTTCCGCGCGCCGCCGACACTTGGATGCGCTGCGTAGAGCATTGAGTTTGATCACAGCAGGTATTGCCCAACTTGAGGGTGCAGGTGCAGGTGAATTGCTTGCCGAAGATTTGCGCCAGGCTCAACAACAGCTGTCAGAGATCACAGGGCAGTTTACATCTGACGACTTGTTGGGCCGTATCTTTTCTTCCTTTTGTATTGGAAAGTGACCAAGGTTTGGCTGCTGGTCACTATAGAGTTATGTGTTGCTAAGAGTATTCTTTAATACAGGGTGATTTATCGGTTAAACACTGGTTTTATACTGTATACACACAGGTTATACACAGCAACTGGTTAAAAAGCGATCAATTTATTTTAAAATCCTGTTGATAAAAAAAACATTGAGTTTCCATAACGTATTGATTGTTATAGTTTAATTAAAATCCTCCCATTTTTCGTTCTTTTTCTTGTTGTGGATAATTCGTAATATTGGGTATAGAATCTCCCCCAAGCGAGATCTATAGAGTTCGCGTTTAAAATTAAAAAATAATAGGTTGGTTTGCTTGCCTTAATGCGTCGATAAATTGCTCCTGACACAGTGTGGTGGGACAGGCGAAATTGGTTGAGTGAATCAATATTAGAATTAAAAGGTCGAGAGAATGGGGTTTGATGTGCCTGAGGTAGTTTGGTCTCAATGCCAGAGTCAGTTGCGAACCGAGTTGCCGGAACAACAATACAATACTTGGATTAGACCGCTGATCATCCAGTCGTCTTCTGATCAATTAGATGCGGTTGTTCAGCTATTGGCGCCTAACCGATTTATTGAAGACTGGGTTAAGAATAAGTTTTTGGCGCGCATCGAAGAGCTGTTTGATCAGCTCGGTGGCAAGTCTGTTTCATTGGCCGTTGCGTCCGAACGAGCAAGCACTCCGGTTTTTCAACGGTCTGCTGAGACTGAGACCCCTAATATTCAGGCTCGAGTGATCGCACAGCCAGAACGCAGCATAGCATCTCAGCCTGCAACAATTATTGAAGCACCCGCAATTATCAAATCTGCGGCAGAGAGCAGCCTTAAAACGAATCTAAATAAAAACTTTACCTTCGATAGTTTTGTTGAAGGCAAGTCAAACCAGCTTGCTTTTGCTGCTGCGCAGCAGGTCGCAGAGAATCCAGGTGGCTCCTATAACCCGTTATTTATTTACGGTGGTGTTGGTCTGGGTAAAACTCACCTTATGCATGCTGTGGGTAACGCTATGCGCGTCAAGAAACCTGATGCAAAAATCGTGTATCTGCATTCTGAGCGTTTTGTCGCTGATATGGTTAAAGCATTGCAGCTCAAGGCGATTGATGAGTTTAAGAGCTTTTATCGGTCGGTTGATGCGCTGCTAATAGATGACATCCAGTTTTTTGCCGGCAAGGAGCGCTCCCAGGAGGAGTTCTTTCATACTTACAACGCGCTGTTGGAAGGTGGTCAGCAGATGATTCTGACCTGTGATCGCTATCCAAAAGAAATTGATGGTGTTGAAGAGCGCTTAAAGTCCCGTTTTGGTTGGGGTTTGACTGTGGCAGTAGAGCCACCTGAGTTGGAGACACGCGCAGCAATTCTAATGAACAAGGCCGAGCAGGTTGGAATGTCATTATCTAAGGATGGGGCCTTCTTTATTGCGCAGCGCATTCGTTCCAATGTGCGTGAATTAGAGGGTGCATTAAAGCGCGTAATGGCGCATGCACAGTTCACTGGCAGAACCATTGATATTGATTTAATTCGTGAATCGCTGAAAGATTTATTGGCACTGCAAGACAAGCTGGTTACCATAGACAACATTCAGAGAGTGGTAGCCGACTACTATAAATTGAAGATGTCGGATATGCTTTCCAAGCGGCGCAGTCGCTCAGTTGCACGCCCAAGGCAGGTGGCCATGTCCATTGCTAAGGAGTTGACCAATCACAGCCTGCCCGAGATTGGGGAATCCTTTGGGGGGCGCGATCATACGACGGTATTGCATGCATGCCGCAAGGTGAAAGAGCTTGAAGGTATAGATCGCGAAGTACAGCGAGATCTTAAGAATCTCTACCGTACGCTATCTACCTGATGTTATCTGATTCTTCCTAAGACTGATCGATGTAATTGTTTTCTAAATGACTTACACAATGATGGAGATAGAGAGTTACCATGAAATTCAGCCTTTCCCGCGAAGCATTATTAAAGCCGCTACAGCTCGTTGTTGGTGTTGTTGAGCGCCGCCAAACACTACCAATTTTATCTAATGTGCTTTTGAGCTTGGAAGGCACCAAGCTGTCTCTTACCGGTACGGACCTCGAGGTCGAAATTGTTGGCTCCACCGAAGTGGGAGTAGCAGCAGAAGCTGGCGAGGTGACGGTTTCAGCGCGTAAGTTTCTCGATATATGTCGTTCGTTGCCAGAGGATGCGCAGGTTGATTTTTCCAGTAGCGATGGCAAAGCTATGCTGAAAAGTGGACGCAGTAAGTTTACCTTGGCTACGTTGCCTGCCAATGAGTTCCCCTCTGTTGATGAGGGTGAAAAGAGCATAGGGTTTGCGGTTCGAGCAAGCATGCTTAAGGGTTTGATTGAGGCTACCTCCTTTGCCATGGCGCAACAGGATGTTAGATATTATCTAAACGGTATGCTTTGGGAGTTGAGCACCAATAAGTTGCGTGCAGTGGCGACAGATGGGCACCGCATGGCGCTCTGTGATGGTGTCTGTGAGGTTGAGGTGCAAGAGACCATAACGGCGATACTGCCTCGCAAAGGAATTATGGAGCTATCGCGGTTATTGGGTGAGGAAGAGGTTCAGGTGTCTATGGGATCTAACCACATTCGTATAACTGGCGCTGATTACTGTTTTACCTCGAAGTTGGTCGATGGCGCTTACCCTGATTATGATCGTGTACTGCCCAAAGGGGGAGACAAGCTGGTAACTGGTGATCGCGCTGAGCTTAAGCAAGCTTTTGGTCGGACCGCCATCCTATCCAACGAAAAGTATCGTGGGGTTCGTATTTTGCTCTCTGATGGCGCTATTAAGATGGTAGCCAACAATCCAGAACAAGAAGAGGCTGAAGAGGAGGTCACGGTTAATTATGTGGGTGACGACCTTGAGATTGGCTTTAATGTCAGCTATCTACTGGATGTGCTAAACGTACTCAAGGGGGCTGATATTCGTTTTACGCTCTCTGACTCAAATAGCAGTGCGCTAGTAGAAGATGCTGGTGAGGGTAGTGCTGTATACGTCGTTATGCCCATGCGTCTTTGATGTCGGGCGCTCACCTCCTTTTTCCTAAGTTTTAATTCTCGATGCACCTCTCTCAGCTAGATATTCTGCAGGTTAGAAACCTACAGGATGTCCGGATCTGCTGCCATGCTGGCGCAAACGTTATTTATGGGTCCAATGGCAGCGGCAAAACCAGCCTGCTTGAAGCTATCTACCTGCTTGGCCGTGGACGCTCCTTTAAACATAGAGATCTACGTGTGGTGGTAAACAACCATGCTGATGAATTGGTGGTGTCAGCGCGTATTGAGCGTCACCGGTCCAATAGTAGCCACCAGTTAGGCGTTAAGCGAACGGCCCAGGGCCGCTTCGAGGCTCGGCTGGACGGCAAGCCCTTACAGTCCGCAGTGCAGTTGGTTGAAGAGCTGCCGCTGCAGTTAATTGATGCCCATAGCTTTACCCTTTTAGAGGGTGGGCCATTGCAAAGGCGTCAGTTCTTGGATTGGGGTGTGTTCCACGTGGAACATGGGTACACCGTTCTTTGGAGGCGGTTTCAAAAGGCGTTAAAACAGCGCAATCAATTGCTTCGGCATGGTAGAATGGACGCAGAATCGCTGCGCGCCTGGACAGCAGAATTAATACCCTTAAGCGAGCAGATAACTAGCTATCGCAAGCAGTATTTGGTTGAGCTTACTCAGCAGGCGATTGCAGTTGCGGGGCGCTTTGGAGGATTGGGTGTTCTAGAGCTTGAGTATTATCAGGGTTGGGATCACCAGCGCAGTCTAGAGGAAGTTATGAAGACTGACGAAGCTCGCGATATTGCGACAGCTAAAACCAACCATGGTGCGCATAAAGCTGATATTCGGATAAAAGTTGATGGGGTGGCTGCGGCTGAGCGGCTGTCCAGAGGTCAGATTAAGTTACTGGTCTATGCGTTAAAGCTCGCTCAAGGCATGCATTATCAAGAAAAGGTGGGGCAGTCTTGCCTGTTTTTGTTAGATGATCTGCCGGCAGAGCTGGATTATGAACATCGCGGGCAGGTTGTGTCCTGTCTCAATGGCTTGGGTTGTCAGTATTTTATGACCGGGGTCGATAAGAAAGACTTTGAAGAGCTGGTTGTGGGGATAGCACACCAGATGTTCCACATGGAACATGGTGTCGCTTCAGTAGGCTGAATAACAGGAAAGTATAAGATATGAGTGAAGAACCGAATTATGACTCGTCGAGCATTAAGGTGCTTAAAGGGCTTGATGCTGTTCGTAAGCGTCCCGGCATGTATATCGGCGACACAGATGATGGCACTGGCCTTCATCATATGGTTTTCGAGGTTGTTGATAACTCAATCGATGAGGCTCTAGCTGGCCACTGTTCTGAAATTCGTATTGTTATCCACCCAGATGAATCCATTTCAGTGTCGGATAATGGTCGCGGTATTCCTACAGAAATGCACGATGAAGGTGTTTCTGCAGCCGAAGTGATTATGACCGTGCTTCATGCTGGTGGTAAGTTTGATGATAATAGCTACAAGGTATCTGGTGGGCTGCATGGCGTAGGTGTTTCAGTTGTTAATGCGCTCTCCAAAAAGATGCGTTTGACTATCCGCCGCAACGGCAAGGTTCATGAGCAGACTTACGAGCATGGTGTTCCTGTGGCGCCGTTAGCAATTGTTGGTGATACAGATATTAGTGGCACTGAAGTGTATTTCGCGCCATCTGAAGATACATTTACCAATATTCAGTTCCACTTTGATCAGCTGGCGAAACGGTTACGTGAGCTTTCCTTCCTTAATTCTGGTGTGCGTATTGTCCTCCATGATGAGCGTAGCGGTAAGGAAGAGGTCTATGCCTACGACGGGGGCCTCAGCGCCTTTGTTGAGTACTTAAACACCAATAAAACCACTGTTAACAAGATTATGCACTTTAGCTCTGAGCGTGAAGATGGCACCAGTGTTGAGGTTGCGCTGCAGTGGAATGATGGCTTTCAGGAAAACATCCTTTGCTACACCAACAATATTCCTCAGCGGGATGGCGGCACACACCTTGCGGGGTTCCGCTCAGCGCTTACGCGTGGCCTTAATAGCTATATTGAGAAAGAGGGTATTAATGGCAAGTCCAAGGTCGCTACTACGGGGGATGATGCACGTGAAGGTTTGACCGGCATTGTCTCCGTTAAGGTTCCCGACCCCAAGTTCTCGTCACAGACTAAAGATAAGCTGGTGAGTTCTGAGGTTAAGACAGCGGTAGAGCAGGAGATGGGCGAAAAGTTTAGCGATTATCTGATGGAGTTCCCCCAGGAAGCGCGTGCTATCGTCAATAAGATGATTGATGCAGCCCGTGCTCGAGAGGCGGCCCGTAAAGCGCGTGAGATGACTCGACGCAAAGGTGCCCTAGATATTGCTGGGCTTCCGGGTAAGCTGGCAGACTGTCAGGAAAAAGACCCTGCTCTGTCTGAGCTGTACCTAGTTGAGGGAGATTCTGCTGGTGGCTCTGCCAAACAGGGTAGAGCCCGTAAGACTCAGGCTATTTTGCCGCTCAAGGGTAAGATTCTCAATGTTGAAAAAGCGCGTTTCGATAAGATGCTGTCCAGTGTGGAGGTTGGCACCCTTATTACCGCCCTAGGCTGCGGTATTGGTACTGAAGAGTTTAATCTCGAGAAGCTGCGCTATCACACCATTGTGATTATGACGGATGCGGATGTGGATGGATCTCATATCCGCACGCTGCTGTTAACATTCTTTTTTAGACAGATGCGCGAGCTAGTAGAGAACGGCCATATCTATATTGCCCAACCACCACTGTACAAAGTGAGCAAAGGTAAAAATGAACAGTATGTTAAAGATGATGCTG
>CAJXVK010000053.1 GCA_913060735.1 uncultured Cellvibrionales bacterium | reverse complement strand
TATTAATAATAGGTATGAAATGACTGATTTAGCCGTAACCCCATCACCAATATCCGCGCAAATCGAGGGCCGTTTAATGGTCGAGGAAGATGTTCGCGAGCAAATAGCATTTACTAGCGCTTATGCTAAAAATTATCAGCAGCCGATGCTGGTGGTGTCCAGAGAGCGCCTGCGCCGAAATGCGCAACGCTTTATGGCTGCGCTGCCCAGAGTACGTCCGCACTTTGCCGTTAAAGCCAATCCTGACACTGAGATTCTGAGTATTTTTCACGAGCAGGGCACCTGTTTTGAGGTCGCATCGATTGCTGAGATTGATGCCATGCTGAAACTGGGTGCCAGTATGGAGACAGTTTTTTATTCCAACCCCATTAAGTCACCAGTATCTATTAAGCATGCAGCGGCCAATGGCATTGTCTGGTACTGCGTGGATACACCCGAAGAAGTTGAGAAGATTGCCGCGATTAAACCGGATGCTAAGCTTTACCTGCGAATTAAAGTCAGTAATGAGGGTTCTAGTTGGCCATTGGCGGGCAAATTTGGCGCTAGCCCAAAAGGGGTTGATGCGGTTATCGAAATCTGTAAAAAGCTGGATATGCAGCTTAGCGGTGTCACCTTTCATGTTGGCTCTCAGTGCACCAATGTTAATAATTGGGTTGAAGGTATTCGTGCCGCCAAAGCTATTTTTACCCAGTTGAGCGCCCAGGGGTTTAGCCCTGAATTGTTAAATCTGGGGGGTGGATACCCGCTGCAGTTTAGCGGGCAGGAGCCAAGCATTGAGGATATTGCTGCGGTGATTAATCCAGAGCTGGATTTGCTGCCGGACAGTATTCAGGTAATGGCTGAGCCCGGCCGCTATCTGGTGGGATCTGCAGGCTGCCTAATTTCTCAGGTGGTGGGTATTGCTACCCGCGACGATGACCGTTGGGTCTATTTGGATACTGGCTTCTATGGCGGCCTGATGGAGCTGTCGCAAAACTTCCCCGGAACACTGGTCAGCCAGCGTACCGGCGAAGCCGGTGTCTGGACTATGGCAGGTCCTACCTGTGATTCGATTGATGTGATGGGCAGGCACCGATTACCAGTTAATACTAAGGCAGAGGATATTATTTTTATGCCCAACCTAGGTGCTTACTGCACTACCTGTGCCTGTGACTTTAATGGCTTCCCAGCACCCAGCATGCGCATGGTTGACTAGTGTTCAGATAATAGATTTATTGCGTAGCGCGGTTATCTCTAGCGCTGAGTATTCCAAGTATTCCCCCAGGATTGACTCCGTGCTGCTGCCTAATTCAGGGGGTGGCACGGCATAGTCAAGGGTTGAACGACTGTATTTGATTGGGTTGGCTACACCGGGGATTTCTCCGGCGCGCTTATCGGCGATGGATATCTGCATCTTGCGCGCCACTATCTGCAGGTCGTTAAAAACCTGATCAATGCCATTAATGGGTCCGCAGGGGATGCTGTTATTTTCAAAGCGTTGCAGCCAGTCGTCGGTATTATTTCTTTGTAGTAGGTCACTGATCTGCGAACAGAGCGTCTCTCGGTTTTCCACCCGTGCCCGATTGCTGGCATAGCGGCTGTCCAGAGCAAGTTGTGGCTGACCAATAACATCGCAAAAGCGCTGAAACTGGGCATCATTGCCCACCGCAAGAATCAGGTGCCCATCTTGGGTAGCAAAGGCTTGATAGGGCACAATATTGGGGTGTGAATTACCAATTCTGCCCGGAACCTCACCGCCGATTAAATAGTTACTCGCCTGATTAGCCAGTACTGCGGTCTGAACATCTAATAGTGCGATATCAATATATTGCCCTAAATCGGAACTGTGCCGTTCGAGCAACGCGCCTTGAATGGCATTGGCCGCATACATGCCGCTAAATAAATCGGTGACAGCAACACCAGCCCTGACCGGCCCACCATTGCCATGACTATCTGTAGGTTCACCGGTGATACTCATAAGGCCGCCCATACCCTGAATTAAAAAATCATAACCGGGGCGATCTGCATAGGGGCCAGTTTGACCAAAGCCGGTAATGGAGCAGTAGACTAGTCGCGGGTTAAGGACGCTTAAAGATGAGTAGTCGAGGCCATATTTCTTTAGGCCGCCGACCTTATAATTTTCGATTAATACATCGGCTTGGGCAGCCAGCTGGCGAATAATTTTCTGCCCCTCGGGTTGGGTAATATCCACGGTTACCGATTTTTTGCCTCGATTGGCACAGAAATAATAGGCGGCGTCTTCAGTATTATTACCGAATCTATCTTTAAGGTACGGAGGCCCCCAGTGGCGGGTGTCATCGCCGACCACTGGACGTTCAATTTTGATTACCTCAGCGCCCATATCTGCAAGTAGCTGACCTGCCCAGGGACCGGCCAGAATGCGGCTCATATCCAGTACTTTGTAGCCCGCCAATGGTCCAGACATAGGGCCTACCCGAAGGCTGGGATGCCGGTTTGAGCACGCCCTAGAATTAATGCATGGACATCTGCAGTGCCCTCATAGGTGTTGACCACCTCGAGATTGAGCATATGGCGCATCACCGGGTATTCATCGGAGATGCCATTGCCGCCGTGCATATCCCGGGCCATACGGGCAATATCCAAGGCTTTGCTGCAGTTATTACGCTTTAGAAGCGAGATTAATTCCGGTGCTAGATTGCCCTGTTCTTTGAGTCTGCCAGCGCGCAGCGAACCCTGTAAACCCAGGCTGATATCGGTTTGCATATTGGCCAGCTTCATTTGAATAAGCTGATTGGCAGCTAGGGGACGGTTGAACTGAACACGGTCCATGCAGTATTGACGGGCCGCGAACCAACAGCTTTCGGCGGCGCCCAGTGCGCCCCAGCTGATGCCGTAGCGAGCTGCATTGAGGCAGCCAAATGGGCCTTTCAGGCCCTGCACATTGGGCATGAGTTGATCTTCTGGGACAAATACCTCGTCCATCACAATCTCGCCAGTAATAGAGGAGCGTAGTGCCAGTTTTCCTTCGATTTTGGGTGCCGACAGTCCCGGCATACCTTTATCGAGAATAAAGCCGCGAATAATGCCATCGTCAGTTTTTGCCCAGACTATAAAGACATCGGCGATGGGTGAATTGCTAATCCACATTTTACTGCCTGATAGCAGGTAGCCACCGTCCACAGTTTTGGCGCGGGTTTTCATGCTGCCGGGATCAGAACCCGCATCGGGCTCAGTGAGCCCAAAACAGCCTACCCACTCACCAGTGGCCAGTTTTGGAATATATTTCTCGCGCTGTGCTTCAGTGCCATAGGTATAGATGGGGTACATCACCAAACTCGACTGCACGCTCATCATAGATCGGTAGCCTGAATCGACCCGTTCAACTTCTCGAGCGATGAGTCCGTAGCTGACATAGCCAACCCCTGAACAGCCATAACCGTCTATTGTTGCGCCCAGCAAACCCAGTTTGCCCATTTCATTAAAAATGGCGCGATCAGTCTGTTCATTGCGATAGGCGTCACGCACACGAGGTGCGAGTTTTTCTTCGGCATAGGCTGCCGCTGTATCGCGCACCATGCGCTCTTCATCACTGAGCTGGTCGTCAAGATTAAAGGCGTCCTGCCAGTTAAATTTCCCCCAATCCGTAGCCATTATAAAATCCTATTTAAAAACTTGCGCCTATACGGCGTAATGTTGTGCGGTTTGATCCAGAGCCTTGGTGGCTCGTTCGATCATAGTATCAATTTCTTCGTGGCTCATAATAAGCTGTGGCGAGATAATCATCGAGTCGCCAACGGCGCGCATTACTAAGCCATTTTCGATACAGAACTCACGACAGACTCCACCGGCGTTCTGCTCTGGCTCAAGGCGTTCTCTGGTGGCCTTATTGCGTACCAGTTCTATTGAACCAATCATACCTATGCCGCGAGTATGGCCAACAATTGGGTGATTGCTGAGTTCTGCCCAGCGCTTTTGCAGGTAGGGCCCAACATTGTTAGCAACTCGCTCAACAATATTGTCACGCTCGATGATATCCAGTGTTGCCAGCGCCGCAGCACAGGCAATAGGGTGCCCAGAATAGGTAAAGCCATGGCCAAATTCACCACCGCTGCTGGTAATAACAGAGGCGACCTTATCACTGACCATAACGCCACCTAGGGGCTGGAAGCCATTGGTTACAGCTTTGGCAAAGGTCATCAGGTCGGGTTCGGTGTTGTAGGTCTCACAGCCAAACATGCTGCCAGTTCGGGCAAAGCCGCAGATTACTTCGTCACTGACAAAGAGAATATCGCGCTCTTTAAGAATACGGCTCACTTCAGGCCAGTAGCTATCGGGCGGCACAATAACACCGCCGGCACCCTGAATAGGTTCGGCTATAAACGCCGCGACATTTTCTTCGCCTAGCTCATCAATGCGCTTTTCCAATTCCCGAGCAGCGGCAATACCAAACTCGTCGGCAGTCATGTCACCGCCGCTGTTATACCAGTTGGGGTCGGCAATATGCTGCACATAGGGTAGGGTTTCAAATTGGTCGTGCACTGAACTAAACCCACCAAGGCTGGCCGCGGCGATAGTGCTGCCGTGGTAGGCGTTGGTGCGAGCCAGAATAATACGCTTTTTAGGCTGGTTTTTAAGGTCCCAATAGCGGCGGATTAGGCGAATATTGGTATCGTTAGCTTCAGAGCCAGAGTTGGTAAAAAATACATGGGTAAACTGTTCTGGGGTCATTTTGACCAAACGATCCGCTAGCTCCACTGCTGGCTCATTACTGCACTGGAAGAAATTATTGTAGTAGGGCAGTTGCTGGAACTGTGCAGTCACGGCCGCGGCTATTTCTGGCTGGCTGTAACCTAGGCTGCAACACCAGAGCCCTGACATAGCATCGAGAAACTCTGTCCCATCAGTATCGTAGATATAGATATGTTCGGCACGGCTGATAATACGTCCAGGCTTTTTGGCATAACTATTAAAGTCGGTGAACGGATGCAGATGGCGCTGTGTGTCTAATTCCTGCCACTGTTTGGTAGTTCTTGTGCTGGTCATAATCGGTCCTAGAATTCATTCTATGTTTGTTATTGTGATAAGAAAGCGCCACCCCTAAAGGGTTATTCTTTTTAAAAACGTTTAACAGGCTAGTATCTCACCATAGAAATTTATAAGACACATGTACCCAAATGGGTTGCTGTTGAAGAAGTTATAGCTGCAAGGCACCGATTGCTTGGTGGAAAGAGCTCAAATAGAAAATAAAAAAGTAGCACTCAACACTAGTTAAATGGCTTTTCTAGGACTAGAATCTCGGTGTTGGGGGCTAGTGTAGGTAATAAGAAATAGACTAGTAATTTAGCGCCAATGCCATATAACTAAGTTCTCGGGGGATTTATGAAGTCAACTCAAATAATACGTAAGACATTGCTGTCTGCAGCAGTTGCAACAGCGACACTAGGTGCAGGCCAGCTCAGTGCAGCACAGATCGAAGAAATCATTGTTACCACGCAAAAGCGTGAGCAGTCATTGCAGGATGTTCCAATCAGTGTTTCGGCCTTTACCGGCAGTTTTATGGAAAAGGCACAGATCTCTGATGCCAAAGCTGTAGCACTTTTAACGCCAGGTGTCTCTGGCGACACAGATGATTCATTTCTTGATTCAATGAATGTGCGCGGTATTAGTACCAATGATTTTGGTGTCGGTGCCGAACCCTCAATTGGTGTCTATCAAGACGGTATTTATCTGGGCCGCACCGGTGGTGCGCTATCAAGTTTCTTTGATCTGGAAATGGTTGAAGTAGTCAAAGGCCCTCAGGGTACATTGTTTGGTCGCAATGCGTCTGCAGGCGCAATTGCGGTGACCACTGCCAAGCCGACCGATGAGCAGTCAGGCTCTATCGACCTAGGTCTCGGTGAAGATGGCTATGCTGAATTTACTGGCGTGATGAATATGCCGATCAATGATAATTTAAGCAGCCGTATGGCGATCTACCATCAGCAAAAAGATGGCTGGGTTAAAAATATCAATGATGGCAAGATGGCTGGTGCCATTGAAAACACTGCAGCGCGCTACACGCTGGCCTATGAGAGTGACATGGTGTCTGGCACATTGATGCTTGAATACGAAGATCGTCAAGGCCCGCCAACGCTCTATCAGGTATACGACCCCGATAAGACTGGTATCTCTTTTTACAGCACAGATGCAGCACGTAATGAGATTAGCTCCGATGTAAATAGTGACGATCTTATTGATGAAGGTGAAGTCTGGGGCGCAACACTCAATGTTGAGGTAGATCTGGGTAATGATTACAGTCTGACCTCTATCACCGGTATACGTGGACACAACTATTACTACAAGGAAGACTTTGACGGTGAAGATCGTTTTATCTTTAACTACAGCCAGATTCAAGAGCAAAAGTATTTCAGCCAAGAATTTCGTTTAAATAAAGACACCGATGCAGTTAGCTGGTTTGTCGGTGCCTCCATGTATCAAGAAGAAATTGAAACACGCTTTAACCAGACCTATGACGAAGATGTTATGTGTCAGACGTTGGCGGTTGCCTATAGTGTTGATTACGATGGCGACCCAGATTATGTCGAGAGCGAAGTCACTGACTGTACTTCTTATTACTACTATAACTATGACGATGCCTCTTACACAGATCCAGGTGTAGGCACGCGTAACGACAGTGTTGATATCGACGCAGAATATGATGGCTGGGGCGTTTATGGCGACGCGACTTTCCATGTTTCGGAAAAGCTTGATGTCAGTGTTGGTGCTCGTTACACCGAAGATAATCGTGACTTTGGACAGAAGTTTGGCGGCGAAGATCGCAACTATTTCTTCTATTCATTCCCATTCTTCTCCTCTGACTTTATTCGCGGCAGCGATAGCTGGACCAACACGTCAGTGCGTACAGCCGTAAGTTACCAGCTGTCTGATGAGGTCTCGACCTATATCAATTATTCGACCGGCTACAAGGCCGGTGGCTTTAATACTCTATTTGTAATGTTCCCGGACAGTGTCGATGTTGATAGTCTCGATGGTGAAGATGCCGTTGAATTGGGCGGTTCGCCAGAAAGTTTCGAAAAAGAAGAGGTTACCAATATTGAACTGGGTTTAAAGGGTCAGTTTTGGGATGGTCAGATGCAGCTTAATGCCAGCATCTATCAATACCAATTTGATGGCATGCAGTCTGGTTATTACATTGGTTCCCGTTATAGTGTGGCCAATGTAGGTGATGCTGAGGGTAATGGTGTTGAGTTAGATATGCGCCTTTTGCCGAGTGATAATCTGGATATTTATCTGGGGCTATCCTGGGCTGACACTGAATTGACCAAACCTGCTGAAGGCTTCTGTGAACCTGCCGACTGTCTCGGCGCCCAGATTCCAGGCACAGTTGAATTTAGTGCTGCCATGGTAGCAACCTATACTGTTCCTATGAAAAATGGCGACTTGGCTGTTACCTGGGAAACGTTCCATCAGGACGAGAGTGTTGGCTTTGGTCAGTTTGATTTAAATCCATTGATGGCCGATGGCTTTACGACTAATAACCTGCGTATTGGCTATGATAGCGCGGAGGACTGGTCTGTCACCCTGTGGGTTAACAATATTACTGATGAATTCCACTACAAGGGAGTTGCTGGTGCCGATTCGAATATTGCGCCTCATTACTTTGGTTTCTCTGAACCCCGCCGTATGGGTGTAGATATTGGATTTAAGTTCTAAGTTAATATGCACTAAAAAATAGTATTGAGAAGTCACTAAAAGAGCCGGTTTTTGTTTCGATAACCGGCTCTTTTTTTGTAGACTGTAAGAAACTTACTGGCCAATATTATGGATCCTAGAGAGCGATTTTTTCAGGCACTCACGGCACTTCGAGAAGGTAATCTTGATTCTTGTGAGGAGGCCTGTGACCGGTTGCTGGCTATTAACGCTCATGACGTTAATGCCTTGCGATTGCGTGCCCAGGTGTGGGAGCGTCATGGGGATTTACCTAAAGCGGAGCAAGGTTTCAAGGCCGTCATAGCTATAGCTGCCGATTTTGCTCATGCTTGGGCTGACCTCGGCAAGGTCCAGTATGCACTTAAAACCTATGAGGCAGCTGAAGCCTCTCTGCGTCAAGCTCTGGTGCTTGATAGTAAATTAAAAGGCCCGAGTAAGTTACTGGCATTGGTTCTTAGAGAGTTGGGTAAGGCCGAGCAATCTAAGGCATTAGATACCATTAATCAGCAGCGCGCCGCTCTTAAAGAAAAGGTTCATGAAGCCTACCGCATGGCCGTGGCTGGCGATGTTGCGGGAGCTGAAAGTCAGTGCCGAGCAGTATTAAAGCAAGATCCAGATAATGTTGGTGCCAAAGAGTTTTTGATCGAACGGGCTCTAGAGAGTGGCCGCGCGCGCTGGGCCGAAGAGCTGGCGCGATCATTGACCCGCAAAATACCGGAGCGACCAAAGTGGTGGCTTAAATTAGCCACAGCACTGTCGCGCCAAGATCAGGTTGCAGAGGCCGAAGAGGCCGCACAACAGGCACTGCGTATTGACCCGGATAAAACGGAAGGGCGCATGTTATTGGGCAGTATTTTCAGTAAAGACAATCGTTTTCCCGAGGCTCTGGAACAGTACGATTTGGTGCTGCGGCAGAGTCCTGACTATGTGCCCGCGCTATCACAAAAGGCCACGGTATTAAAAACGTTTGGCCAACAGCAAGAGGCCATAGATACCTACCAGCGCTGTATGCATTTAGACCCCAAGTATGGCGAGGCGGCATGGTCACTGTCGAATCTAAAGACTTATAGATTCAGTGATGATGAGGTTCAAAAAATGTGCGCCGTACTTGAAGCCGGGGAGCTGTCTGATCAGCAGACGGTGCATTTTAACTATGCGCTGGGCAAAGCCTATGAACATCGCAGTGATTGGCACAGTGCCTTTGCTGCCTATGCGGCAGGAAATCTGGTCAAGAAAAAATTGGTCGATTGGAGCGCGGATAAGTTTACCCAGCAGGTCGACGACATTATTAAAATTTTTAACGCTGACTTTGTAAAGAAAAATAAGGCTGTAGGTATAGAGGATGATGCGGCTATCTTTATTCTCGGTCTGCCGCGCTCCGGGTCTACTCTGCAGGAACAGATTCTCGCTTCCCATTCGCAGGTCGAAGGCACTAGAGAACTGCCTTATATTCCCTGGCTTGCCCAGCGTATCAATAGGCCGCCAAATGCTATGGCCAGCCAGTCTTACCCGCTGGGCCTCAGTGAATTTAAACAGCAAGACTGGCTGCAGATGGGCGAGCAGTTTATGGGTCAGGCGCAGCGTCATCGACAGACTGAGGCGCCATTTTTTATCGATAAACTGCCCAATAACTTTCTTTATGTGGGACTGATTTTACTAGCTATACCCAATGCAAAAATTATCAACACAGTGCGTCATCCGATGGATAATTGCTTTGGTTGCTTCAAACAGCTATGGGCTGAAGGACAGTACTTTACCTATGATTTAGATGATTTGGGTCGCTACTATCGTGATTACATCCGTTTAATGAAACATTGGCAGCTAGTATTTCCAGGTAAGATCCACTCGGTTAACTATGAGCAGGTGGTCGATAATCTTGAGCAGACGGTAGCTGAATTATTGGGTTACTGTGGTCTGCCCATGGAGGAGCAGTGTTTGCGGTTCCATGAAACTGAACGGGCGGTAAACACCGCCAGTTCAGAGCAGGTACGCCAGCCAATTTATAAGTCTGCCGTGGCCTACTGGCAACATTTTGAAAAAGATTTGCAGCCGCTTAGAGATGCACTTGGCGATCTCTTAATAGACTAGGCGGCCACTAATACCCTTCAGGGGTAGCTAATTTTATCCTGACTTTTTGTTACGGTTCAAAAAAATTATACTTGCAACTGAGATTACTTAGAGAAGATAGTCGATGGCACAACGTCAAATACTGGATCAATTTTTACAAGATAACCCGGATATTGAAATATTCGAAATAATTCTGCATGACCTCAATGGTATCCATCGTGGCAAATGGCTACCACGTGAGCAGATAGCAAAGGTTTTTGAAGGTGGCTATAAGATGCCGCAAAGCACCTGCTCTCTAGATGCTTGGGGTCGCGATCTCGATGAACTGGTACAGGAGAGTGGCGATGCGGATGGCGTTTGTACTGCGCATCCTGAAACTCTGGCGCGAGTACCTTGGGCGGACAAGCCTACTGCTCAGGTTATTGTGTCAATGGGCAGCTTCGGTGGAGACCAGCCCTATGCCGGTGACCCAAGGGTAGTGCTGCAAACTGTATTGGATCGTTATGCGAAGCTGGGATTGCGACCCGTCGTGGCCAGTGAAATGGAATTTCATCTATTTGAATTGGATCTCGATAAATTTGGTCAACCTCGGCACAGCCAGCGCGCACAGGATGGCAGCCCCGCATTGGGCGGTCAAACCTATGGTATGGATACCATGCGTGAGATGGCACCCTTAATGGATGCTATTTCCGAAGCTGCAAAAATTCAACACCTGCCTGTCGACACGTTGATTAGTGAATTTGGTCCATCTCAGTATGAGATCAATCTCTATCATCAAGACAGTGCTATGCGCGCCTGCGATCAGGGCAGTATGCTCAAGCGGGCTATTCGTAATGTCGCCCGTAGTCATAACAAAGTCGCCTCATTTATGGCCAAACCCTTTGCCGAGCAAGTGGGCAATGGCATGCATATTCATTTTAGTTTGATCGACGATAATGGCGAAAATGTATTTGATAATGGCACTGATGCTGGCTCACCGCTATTGCGTCATGCAGTGGCTGGCTGCTTGGCAACAATGACCGATAGCATGGCCATTTTTGCGCCTAATATTAATTCCTACCGACGTATGGTGCCCGGTTGTTATGCCCCATTGGCACCGAACTGGGGCTATGAAAATCGTACTACTGCGATTCGTATTCCCGGTGGTGACCATCGCGCCATAAGAGTTGAACATCGAGTTGCGGGAGCTGATGCCAATGTGTATCTCACAGTGGCTGCAATGTTGGCTGGCGCGCTGTATGGGATTGAGCAAAAACTCGCTGCACCAGACGCTGTAGTTGGTGATGCGGGTGATGTTGAAGCCGTGTTACCACATTTTTGGCAGGACGCCTTGGCGGTTTTTGAGCAGTCAGATTTTATTCGCGACTATCTTGGCGCTGAGCTGCAGAAGACATTTGCACTGTGTAAACGAAAAGAAAAGCAAGAATTTGATAGCCGCGTGACTCTACTGGAATATGACGCCTACCTCTAATGCCTAAAGCTTTCTCTTTAGCACCAAGCTATTGATTTTATTCTCAGCCAGTTTGGCGCGCGCGGAGGCCATTTTTGAGGTATTGGCAAATGGACCGACCAGAATACGATGCACGGTTCCTGTATCCAAGCTAAAGGTTTCGATCTCAGCAGACAGGTTAAGCAGTAGTAACTGCACCTTGAGATTCTCGGCATCCCGTGGGTTTCTAAACGAGCCAGCCTGAAGTACGTAAGAGTACTTTTCTTCCACCTGACTTTTACTGTTCTCAAGCTGACCACTATCAGGAACAATAATTTCTGAATCTTTTAGCAATGTGTAAAAATCGAATTTGAGTGCCGATAATTTAGAGTCTTCAGCAGATTTAAGCGAGGTCTTGGAATCAGTGGGGTTTGGTTCAAGCAGAATAGGTATAAAGTGCATACACAGCGCGCCAATAATCAAGCCCGAAGCAAATGCAGGTCGAGATGATTTCAGCCCGACAGCTTTCTTCTTGGGATAGCGGGTTGCGGATTTCTTTGCGTAGTCTCGCGCCATAAAACATAGTCCTGATCAGAATCCGAATTGTAGGCCAATGAATCAGCTAGCTAAAGGTTTTGTTTGTTTATTTCACGGCTCGACTTCAAAGCTCTTGTGGGTCTACATCAATTGACCAGCGCACTCGTCTGGAATCTTTGTGGTTTTCTAGCTCAAGGGCCACGGCAGATAGCAGCGGTTGCAAGGTGGCGCGCTGATCGGACTCGACCTGCAGCAGATATCTAAAGCGTCCTGCGCGTTTTTCCATAATGGCTGGCAGCGGCCCTAAATAGCTAAGCTGTGGGGTTGCTGGCACAAGGCTCTGGGCAATTTTTCGGGCGAGATGTAAAAAGGCTTCAGCTTCGTCGGCACGATTTGATTCTGCACGAATGACCGCCATATGCCGAAAGGGTGGCAGCTGGGTAAGCTGTCGCTGGGGCATGAGCTGTTCTGCAAAATGACCATAGCCACGGGTTATAAGTAGTTCGAGTAGCGGATGGTCTGGCTGATGGGTCTGCACAAAGACACGGCCAGGCATATCGCCGCGGCCACTGCGGCCAGCCACTTGGGTGAGTAGTTGCCCCATACGTTCATGGCTGCGAAAGTCAGGGCTAAATAGGCCACTGTCTGCATCCAGTACAGCAACTAGAGTGACATTCTCAAAATGATGACCTTTGGCCAACATCTGGGTGCCAATTAAAATGCAGGGCTGTCCGCTGTCCGCCGTGTCAAACACTTCTTGCATAGTCCCCTTCTTGCGCGTGCTATCACGATCGACACGCAAGACCTTAGTCTGGGGAAAGCAGCGCTGCAAATATGCTTCACTGCGTTCGGTACCTTCTCCTGCGGCAACCAGTTGATGGCTCTGGCAGCTGGGGCACTGCTGAGGTGTGCGCTGTTGATAATCGCAGTGGTGGCAAATAAGTCGGCCGCGAGCACGGTGCACGGTGAGGCGTGAATCACAGCTATGACATTCCGCCGTCCAACCACATTGATGGCAGAGCATGGCTGGGGCAAAACCACGGCGGTTAAGAAATACCAGCACCTGATGATTATTGTTAAGGGTGTCGCCAATAGCTGCTAATGTCGTGGCGGCGATCCCCGAGTCTGTGCGCTCGGTTTTGAGATCTATAATTTTCCAGTCTGGCTGCACTGCATTGCCTGCACGAGTGCTGAGTACCAGATGCTGATAGCGACCGACACGGCAATTATTTAATGACTCCAAAGAGGGTGTCGCCGAGCCCAGGATAATTGGGATATTTTCTTGCTGGGCGCGAATGACTGCCAGATCTCGAGCCGAATATCTAAAGCCCTCTTGCTGTTTATAAGACTGGTCGTGCTCTTCATCGAGAATAATCAGGCCCGGAGCTTGCAGCGGTGTGAATATGGCCGAGCGGGTCCCCAGAATGATTTTGGCGGTGCCGGCACGGGCCAGCATCCAAGCCTGTAAACGCTGCTTGTCGCTGAGGCCTGAGTGCAGCGTCACTATGGGTACGTTAAAGCGATCGCGAAAGCGTTTCTCAGTCTGCGGCGTCAGGCTTATCTCGGGAATGAGAACCAGCGCCTGGCGCTCATAGCGCAGTGCTTTTTCGATAGATTGCAGGTAGACCTCAGTTTTACCACTGCCAGTGATACCGTCAAGTAGCGAGCAGTTAAAGCTGTGGTGATCGATGGCGTCCAGTGCCTGCTGCTGTGATGGATACAGCGCGAGACTGTCCTGCTTGAGCAAGGTCTCCAATGGAGTTTTAGGAATATCCCGAACTATTGGTTCTATCAGTGATTTCTGTTCCAGCTGACTGAGAATCGCCCGCGAGAAGGATTCAACTATGCGCTCATCGCTAACAGTTCCCTCTGTTCGCAACAGGTCTATCACTGCACGCTGCTTGCGGGCTTGCTTGAGCGAATCTGGTCCCAGCCCTTTGCCCAAGCTGCTGAGCTGCCAACAGCGCTGACCCTGTGGTGGTGGCAGTTCACCTTTGCGCAAGAGGATCGGCAAGGTACTAAACAGCGCGTCGCCAATAGGGTGCTGGTAATATCTGGCCGCCCAGATAAATAGCTTAAATAAAGAGGGTGGCAATAGGGGTTCTGAATCAATTAATGCGTTGATGGGCTTGAGTTTAGCCAGCTCGAATTCAGTCTGATCAGTCCGCTCGATAATTAACCCTGTCACCTCTCGGCGTCCAAAAGTAACCGTTACTCTGCAGCCCGGCTGCAGGGCCGCCTGTGGAGCATTTGCGACCATCTCTGAGGGCGCCAGATAGTCGAAAAGTCGACGCAGCGGTGAAGGCACTGCAACGCGAAGAATTAAAGGCGTTAAATCAGCCATAAAAATATGAGAATTCCTTTTGTAACCCAGTTAATTTCTGCTAGAATCCGCGCTCTTTAGAAATGGCTTACCGTGCCTTGCGTGAACTGAGTTACTTTTTGTTAACATTTAATGGGTAGTGTAACAGTTCAACGATGGGGTGGCGGCTCGCGAATTGGAGTTTATGATGAAAAATGAGATTCACCCAAAATATAACGAACTAGTAGCGACTTGCAGCTGCGGTAACGTTATCAAAGTCGGTTCAACACGCGCTGAAGGCATCTACCTAGATGTTTGCTCTGCATGTCATCCGTTCTACACAGGCAAGCAGAAAGTTGTTGATACTGGTGGTCGAATCGATCGCTTCAACAAGCGTTTTGGTGCTGCTAAGAAATAAGCAGGCAGCCAGACAAAATCTAAAAATGCGCCACGGATATTCTCTTTGGCGCATTTTTTTATGACTGCCATATCTGGTGGTCTAATCATCAACAATCAATTCAAAAACTATATTTTTCTGTGCATATCGTAGAGCCCTGATAGTCAATTTGTAATATAGGGTTGCGACGTATGCCTTAGCCAGAGCCATCGCCTTTAGTAGCGCCTCCATCCCGATTAAGTGCTTCCAACCGCAGCTCTATTTGGCTCTAAGGCAATTAGTCCAATGCTTGAGTTGATGACTTTGCGTTGTGCTGTAGCCAAGACGATGGGTTAATGTTCACAAAATTTGGAGGATGTTTTGTCGCACAGATTGTCAGCGGGTACAATGCTCCTTTCAAAATCGTCGGTCATATAATCATTTAAGCGGGAGGCGAGAATGCGAGCACTGTGGTTGTTTATAAAATTTCTTATGGCTCTTGCTATTGCACTGGTTGGTGCAATGTTTGCCATGGAAAATAGCCAGCAGCTCAGCGTTAATTTTGGGTTGGCTAATAGCCCCGAGCTTAGTTTGGGTCTCTGGCTGATTTTATTTTTAGCGGCAGGAACAGTGCTGGGTATTT
>CAJXVK010000052.1 GCA_913060735.1 uncultured Cellvibrionales bacterium | reverse complement strand
GTGACTAATCAAAATGATAGTCTCGACACATAAGGAGTTTTAGATGGTTCATGTTAGACGTGGAGAAAAGGTTCGCAAAGCAGTGTTTCCCGTTGCAGGTATGGGCACGCGGTTTTTGCCAGCCACTAAAGCGAGCCCCAAGGAAATGATGCCGGTCGTTGATAAGCCGCTTATTCAGTACGCGGTTGAAGAAGCCGTTGAGGCGGGCATTACTGAAATGATTTTTGTCACCGGTCGAACCAAGCGCAGTATTGCCGATCATTTTGATAAGGCCTATGAGTTAGAGCACCAGCTTGAGCAGCGCGGCAAGAAAGAATTGCTTGCGATTGCGCAGAACGTGGTACCTAAAGGCGTGAGCTGCACCTATATTCGTCAAACCGAAGCTCTGGGCCTCGGTCATGCGGTTTCTACAGCATCTCATCTGGTTGGCGATGAGCCCTTTGCGGTAATTCTGGCAGACGACCTTATTCATTATAAAAAAGGTGCCGTACGG
Source organism: uncultured Cellvibrionales bacterium (assembly GCA_913060735.1). Lineage (GTDB taxonomy): Bacteria > Pseudomonadota > Gammaproteobacteria > Pseudomonadales > Porticoccaceae > HTCC2207. The sequence continues at coordinate 14,546 of CAJXVK010000052.1, read as the reverse complement.
CAGATGGTAGAAACCTTTGAGTTTTACAAAAGCTCAGTGATCGCAGTGCAACAGGTTGAAGGCCCAGATATCTCTTCCTACGGTGTGATCAGCGGCGTTAAACAAACTGAGCGGGTTTACCTGCTTGACCAAATTGTTGAAAAACCCGCTTTTGCCGATGCGCCCTCAAATATGGGTGTTACGGGTCGCTATATTTTCACCCCACAAATATTCTCGCATTTGGCGCGCCTTAAGCCAGGAGCTGGCGGTGAATTCCAATTGACAGATGCCATCCAGACGCTGCTGACCGAAGAGCAGGTGCTAGCCTACGAATATGAAGGCATCCGCTATGACTGCGGCAGTAAAATGGGTTTATTAAAAGCCAATATTGAGTTGGGACTATCTCATCCTGAGATTGGTGATGATCTCCGCGATTACCTTAAAAACAATCTGCTGGGTAAACTCTGAGACTCCATTGAAAAGTAACCTTATCCTAATCTTCCTCAAGCTACTGTCTTGGTTACCACTTTCGGTCTCTCGCGGGCTTGGGAAATTTTTTGGCTATATGATTATCTGGCTTGATCTGCAGCCAATTCGTGTTGCACGGATTAACCTAGCGCTTTGCTATCCCCAGTTGTCCCCTGAGCAGATCGAGACCATAGGTCGTGGTCGCATGCTCCACCTTGGTCAGACCCTGTGCGAAACCCCACGCCTGTGGCGCAAAGGTAATCCATGGTTGGGCAACAAAATTGTAGAAGTAGAGGGACTGGATTATTTGCAGACTGTCCTAGCCAATGACCGTGGCACCATTTTACTAATACCCCATCAGGGCAATTGGGAAGTGATAGGTCTGTGGATTTCACAGCAAGCCGCTATGACCTCATTGTATGAGCCACCCAAAATGCCGGCATTGGAGCACTATATAAAATCATCGCGAGAGCGCGCTGGCGCAACATTGGTGCCGACTAACGTGCGTGGTGTAGCGGCATTAATTAAGGCGTTAAAGAGAGGCGAAGTTACAGCTATTCTCCCAGACCAACAGCCACCGGAGGTGAGTGGCGAGTTCGCGCCAATTTTTGGCGTGCCCGCCCAGACTATGACTTTAGTGCACAATCTGTTGCAGCGATCTGGTAGTCAGGCGCTTCTATGCACCGCACTGCGCGTGGCTGGTGGTTGGAAAATAGTTTTTAAGCCTGTTGCTGAAACGATTTATAGCGAAGACCAACACAACAGTTTGCAGGCCATGAATCAGGGCGTGGAAACTATTGTTGATCTGGCGCCCGATCAGTATCAGTGGGAATACAAGCGTTTCCGCGCCCGTCCCGAAGGCATGCCTAAACTTTACTCTAGGATAAATTGAGGCCCCTTTGCCCACTTCGCGATTTTCAAACTTTCGTCTGCATAGGGAACCTGCTTGGCGACCGATGATCTCAGCAACAGATAGGTCAGTCCCCCAGCACTGGCGTGGCTGGTTATCTGATGCTGGCTCATTAACGCAACGTCTTATTGAAGCCAGTGAGGGTGAATTTAGCGTCCAGGTGCTCAAGCAGAGTATGCAGTTACCCAGATTATCCGAGATGCGGGCCCTATCATTGCCGCCACGCAGGTTAGCATTGATAAGAGAAGTGATTTTATATGGCAGAGGCCAACCCTGGGTCTATGCGCGCAGTATTATTCCATTGGCTACCCTGACTGGGCGGCTACGAAAACTGCGACATCTCGATAGCCGTCCTCTGGGTGCGCTGCTATTTAATGATGCGAGTATGAGCCGTGCGCCGGTGGAAGTTGCCTGCATCTCCTCTAATAATGCTCAGCTGCCGCCCGCATTAGGTGATATTACATCACCACTCTGGGGGCGGCGTTCGGTCTTTCGCCTCGATCAAAAACCCTTATTGGTCAGCGAGATATTTTTACCTGAATTTAAGCCGTACAATCAAAGCCTTAACATTGGATTTATACGGCAGCAATAAATGACGAACATGAGTGAAATGCCCAAGCAGGCCAATCGATGGTTGCGACTTATGCGACTCGACCGACCTATAGGTACCTACCTCCTATTGTGGCCGACATTATGGGCGTTGTGGTTTGCAGGAGAGGGTAGCCCATCGCTCGCAAATCTTATTATTTTTACCCTCGGCGTAGTGTCGATGCGTGCGGCTGGCTGTGTCATTAATGACTATGCAGATCGCAATGTTGATGGCAGCGTTGAGCGGACTAAAAATCGACCGCTCCCTGCCGGTGAGATACAGCCAAATCAGGCTCTGATCTTATTTTTTGTACTGCTTTGCTTATCGTTGGCGCTAGTACTGATGACCAACCAGCTAACCATCATCTTGTCGTTTGGTGGGTTGGCATTAGCTGCTACCTATCCGTTTTTAAAGCGCTTTACCCATCTGCCGCAACTAGGCTTAGGTGCGGCTTGGGCTTGGGCTGTGCCCATGGCGTTTGCCGCCGAGCGCAACCAACTGCCAGTTACATTATGGCTTATTTTTGTGGCGGTAATTTTATGGACTATCGCCTTTGATACTTACTACGCGATGGTTGATAGAGAAGACGATTTAAAAGTTGGTATTAAATCTACAGCCATATTATTTGGCCGATATGATTTATTGATCATAGCGCTGTTGCAGCTAATGACATTAATTTTATTATTTATAGCCGGATTGGAATTTGGCCGCAGCTGGTTTTATATGTCGGGGCTAATTGCCGCTGCACTGTATTTCGTCAATCAATATATACAGGCAAGAAGCCGGGAGCGTGAAGCCTGTTTTGAGTCTTTTTTAAATAACCATCGAGTTGGTATGGTGATCTTTATCGGCCTAGCACTGGACTATCTACTGCTTGGCTAGTTGTTACCCGCCTACACTTTTTGCCACACCAAAAATCTATTATTAGCTGGCATGGCCACATCCTCTAAAAGTACTAATCCGGCCTCGAGAGCTAGCCGATTAATATCGTGAAATTCTCTAATGCCTTGATGGGGAAATTGTTGCTGGAGCATGCGATCAAACTGGACATTACTCTGTGCATCAAGCTCGCCCCTATATTTCATTGGCCCATAAAGACAGAACACACCAGAACTTAAAAGTCGCTCTCCAACGCCAGCAAACATCGCCACCACTGCCTTCCAGGGCATGATATGTGCGGTGTTAGCAGAGTAGATACCATCGTAAGAACGGTTAGGCCAAGGATCTGTCAGGACATTTAAAGAAATAGGTGCAAGTAAATTGGGTAATGGATATTCGTCGAGCCACTGACAGATACCCGCATGGTTTTGCAGCTGATCACTGGTCTGCCAACAAAGATGAGACATTTTACTGGCAAACCAAACCGCATGCTGGCCGGTGCCACTGCCGATTTCTAGAATATCTCTTTTGTTTGCAAAGACCCGCTCCAGAATATCAGCTATAGGGCCGCGATTATTGATACAGGCTTGTGAAAAAGGCTTATCCATGTCCCATCCAGAAAAATTCTAAAATTTAACCGCGGGTGAAAACCCACTTATCACCCTCACTCATCGCGGCACTATAGCTATAACCATCCGCATCAAAGCCTTTGATTTTTTCAACATCAGTAATTTTATTCTTGATGATATAGGCGCTCATAAGGCCGCGGGCTTTCTTGGCAAAAAAGCTAATAATCTTGTACTTATCACCTTTCTTGTCCATAAACTGAGGAGTGATAATTCGGCCGTTGATATTTTTAATTTGTACCGATTTAAAGTATTCATTGGAGGCGAGATTCAATAGAACGGGTGCCTTGCCAGTTAGCACCTTATTGATTTCATCGGTAATGATATTGCCCCAAAATTTATACAGATCACTGCCTCGACTGTTGCTAAATTTAGTACCCATTTCCAGGCGATAGGGTTGCATTAAATCCAGCGGCCGCAGGAGGCCATAGAGCCCGGACAGAATACGTAAATTATCCTGTGCCCAGCTGAGTTCAGAAGCGCTCATGCTCTGCGCATCCAGCCCCTGATAAACATCACCTTTAAATGCCAGCACCGCTTGGCGCGCATTACTTTGATTAAATGGTGTACGCCATTCCTGAAAGCGTTCGTAGTTAAGCGCGCCGAGCTTATCGCTCAGTCCCATCAGTGCACAGACATCCTGTGGCGAAAGGGTTTTAAGGCCCTTGAGCAATTCCTTCGAATGGCTTAGAAGTTCTGGTTGAGTATGAGCCTGAGTCTCAACTTTGCCGCTGTAGTCGAGCTTTTTGGCGGGAGAAATAACAGTCAACATCATTTAAATTTACCGTTTTGTGGAAATTCAGTGCATTTAATGCTGTCATTATAGCAAGCAAAAAGCGCTAGAGAGACAAAAAGGAGTAACAGCATGGTCATCAGAATCATCCTAGTATACGCGGCTTTTTTAACTGCAGTTCTGTTTTTGCAAGGCTGCTCGGTCAACCCGGTGACTGGTAAAAACGAGCTATCTCTTATGTCGCCTCAGCAAGAGATCGCGCTGGGCGAAAAAAACTATCAGCCCTCGCGTCAGTCACAGGGAGGTGACTACTATCTCGATGCCAAACTTCAGGCCTACGTCGCTGGCGTGGGTAAAAAACTGGCGGCGGTTAGTGATCAGCCAGATCTGCCCTATGAGTTCGTAGTACTCAATAATTCAGTCCCCAATGCCTGGGCCCTGCCTGGGGGGAAAATCGCAATTAACCGCGGTCTGTTAATGTATTTAGAGGATGAGTCGCAGCTTGCGGCGGTGCTAGCCCATGAGATTGTTCATGCGGCCGCGCGCCATGGCGCTTCGCAAATGACGCGGGGAGCCCTCGGTAATATAGGTATTGCAGCATTAGGAATAGGTACTGCGGGGCGTGAAGGCGCTCAACTTTACAGTATGGCATCGCAGTTGGGCGCCGCCGCATGGATGGCCAAGTATGGACGCGATGATGAATTGGAATCAGATTATTACGGCATGAACTATATGGCTAAGGCAGGTTATGAGCCCGACGGTGCAGTGGAGCTGCAGCAAGTTTTTGTCAAACTCAGTGAAGGGCGCCAGACCGATTTTCTCCGCGGTCTATTTGCCAGCCATCCGCCATCGATTAAACGTGTGCAAGCCAATATTGCCAAGGCGCAAACTTTGCCCCGCGGCCAGCGCTACAAGGCGCGTTATCAAACAGCGATCGCCCAGTTGAGAAAAGATGCCAATGCCTATAAAGCTGCAGAGGCCGGTGCGGCAGCACTGAAGAAGAAAGATGGCAAAGCGGCATTAAACGAACTCGATAGAGCCATTGCCATCCAGCCCGGCGAAGCCTCATTCTGGGAATTGCGTGGTCAGGCCTGGAAGATGATCAACAATGACAGCAATGCAGAAAAAGCGTTTACTACCGCTATAGGCAAGAACCCAGAATATTTCAGTGGCTATCTCGCGCGAGGGATTCTACGTTATGACCGCGGCCAAAAAGACTTGGGCTTAGCGGATATAAAGCGCAGCTATGCACTGCTACCAACCCCTGCAGCCAGCTATTATTTGGGAGAATCCGCGCTGGCAAGCCAACAGTATCAGCAGGCGGCAAGTTATTTTAAACAGGCTATCGCAGCTGGTGGCGAGATCGGCAAACGGTCCCTTCAACAATTGAATGAAGTGCGCTTACAGCTCGAGCCACAGTTATTTTTAAGTGCGCGGCTCTCTTTAACTGAAGAGGGTTACCTGGTGGTTACTACTAAAAATAATAGCCCGGTCAGCATGGCAGCAATTCAGGTACAGCTGTCAGTATTAGGCGATGGGCGGCGTCTAACGTTGCCGCAAACAATACCTGCAGGTCGTGAGCTTAAGGTCATTACAGGCATTGGGCCAATTACGGATGCCGATAAAGCGTCTCAGTATCGCGTGCGGGTGGTGACAGCAAGGGCACTTAAATAAAAGATTATTTGGCGTCATGGATCAGATATGCATAAAGTGAAATCAGAATAAAACACTTGCTTTAAACGGCAGACAAAAATAGCACGCCGCTCTGCGTTATGTGCAAACTGATACGCCCCTATTTTTTAGTGGCCGTATCCATAATTTTGATGCTGTACATCAAGCTCGAGCTGTCATGGATTAAAGGTGTAGCCCTTACTGACATCTTTGCCACGGTTATTGGCGTGATGTTTGTTACTACAATCCTGTGGAAAGTCTATCAGGAGTACTGGAAACCGAAGCGTGACGCAGTCAAAAAAGAACAGCCCGGACTGCTGGGCCTGTAAATATCTTAAAATAACCCATGACCCGAAATGGCCCTACGGTTGTGATGCCATCGATTTTAAGTCCAAGATGCTGCCCAGTATGGAATTAATTACCCTAAAGAGGTGATTTTTTACTGTAGGCATTTTTCATAGTTTGTTTCTAGGCATTGATCGGCATAAACCAGCGCTCTGGCGACATCTTCATCCCCAACCAAGGACTTCGATAAATTAGAAATATCATCCGCATCCGTTTTACCATTGCGTCTGGCCAGCTCACTCCAGACTAGGGCTTTAAAGGGCTCTGGCTCACCGCCATCGCCAGCCTGCAGCATCAATGCCAGCATAAACTGAGCATTGGCATAGGACTGTTTGGCCGACTTTAAAAACCAATGCTTAGCAAACTCATAATCCAACTCAACACCTTTACCCTGATGGTAGGCCAGGCCCAGCATATATTGCGAATCGGCTAACTCTTGCTGTGCCGCCCGCTTAAACCACTGAATAGCAACAGGGTAATTCTGTGCTGTGCCGTAGCCATGGTAGTAGAGCATACCAACATTATGCTGAGCTTCAGGAAGGCCCTGTTCCGCGGCCTGTTTGTACCAAGTCATGGCCTGCGCATAGCTCTGGGACACGCCATAACCTTCTTCATACATATGGCCAACATTATTCTGTGCCTCTGCAGCACCGTCGCGGGCCAATTTTAACCAAGCGCGCATTGCCGTGAAATAATGCCCACGTTCCAGTGCGTTCAGGCCAGCCTGAAAATTTTCACCCAGTGCTAGAGGTGATGCCATGCAGCTGTAGACAATAATGATTCGTAGAAAATACTTCATAACAAACTCACAGATTAATTCTTATTATCAGATGCGCTCTAGGTTGCGTGCCTTATACTGCACATCAATAACGGCCTGGAACAATGCGCCTTCAGCAATACTACCATGCAGTGCACCCGTTTCTTTATTTACGACCGGAAGGCTCTCACCGACAAACTGGCTGACTTTAATCATGGCGGCCTCAAGTGACTCATCGGTATATAGAGTCATGGGGCGGCTATCCATAAATTCACTTATCGCATTACTGCCGGCTTCAATGGCCATATAGATAGTTACTTTGCCGAGTAACTGCCCGGACTCTGCTATTACGTAAGCTTCGGTATGGCCGCGAGTTTTCATCTCTTGCTGCAGATCAGTGCCACTGGTTTGGGCCGAGGCACCGATATAGTCATCGCTGGCAAATGGACCAATCATTTGGTGACTCATTGCTATGGCTTCGCGGCCCTTGCTTAGATCAATACCGCGATCAAGCAATTGGCGATCAAAAAAGGAATTGCCAAACAGGCGGTTGGTGATCAGTGTGCACACCATAACGGCCATCATGGCTGCGACTGCATACTGATAAGACTGAGTCAGTTCTAATACAATAAGTACCGCAGAAAGCGGGGCGCCAATAACGGCAGAGCTAATTGCTGCCATCGCCGCCACGCTGATAACACTGGCAATATCGGCAAAGCCGAAATTAGTTAGAACTTGCCCCGCCAGCGCACCGGCAGCGACGCCGACAAATAATGACGGGGAAAACATCCCGCCAAATAGACCCGAACCGAGGCATATCGCGGTCATCAATATTTTTGCGATTAGGACGACAATTAAAAGTGACAAGACAAACTCACCGGCAATCATGTCATTAATACTAGCTATCCCCAGCCCCAGGATTTGTGGAACCCATACGCCAACTAAGCCACAGATAGTGGCGCCGGCAAAAGGCAGTAACAGCGGTGACGTATTTAAGGAAGCGGCAAATTTTGCCGCATAGCGCAGGCTGAGCATAAAGATAATCGCCACCAGCGCAAAAAAGGGCGATAACACCACCAAAAAGGGCACTACTTCTGCAAGGCTGGGTACCACAGACGCAATTTCAAAGGTGGCTGAATGGGGAAACCAATAGTTACTCAAAGTACTGGCAGATACCGAGGCTACAGTAATTGGCGTAATCGCACGAATGGAAAAGTGTCGCAGAATGGCCTCATGGGCAAAAATTACACCCGCGATCGGCGCGTTAAAGCCCGCTGAAATTGCTGCCGCAACACCGCAGCCAAGGTAGATGTCATGGCTTAAACGACTGGAGACAAAGCGTTTAACCCAGATCCCCATAGTCGCACCAAAGTGCACAATCGGGCCATAGTGACCAACCGATGCGCCGCCGCTGGCCGATGTAAAGGCAGCTAGGGTACTGGCGAAACCCGTTTTGATATCAAGTGGCTGATGAACCTGATGCGCTGCATACATAGAGTCGGCAGGCCCCGTAAAACGCGTGATTCCCAATCCGGTCCTGATAAACACCACCATAGCGGCGGCGACCCAGAGAAATAGCACGCTAGAAAAAGACAGAGTTTGGTCGCCAATAGTGAAAGAGAGTAATTCGCTGGCTTGCCGCCGCTGGCTAAAGTATTGCACGCCTAAAACAAAGAGGTTGGACACCATGGCCAGTGCCGCGCCAATCAGACCGCCAACGCAGAAAATAATAAAAACTTCGATTAAAGCTTCGCGCACTCTATGCATCGAAATTCCCCTTAATTCGATATTGTATGTTTATTGGCCCTAATGTACCTAACGACTATCTTTACATCTATACCCTTGAGCAAAAAAATATACTTTCGCGGAGTCATTGGAGTAAAGGGCTAAATATACCTACGGATTTGCCGAGAAAAATTTTTGTCCAAGCTGATATCAATAGTTGGCCGAGTCCCTAGGGAGCCAAACCGATGCCAACCTGGTGAAGAATGCCGCTTTTATAACATTAATGTTTTTATCAATGAGTTACAGTTTTTCAATAGCGAGAGAAAGCTGGTTGGAAACTACGTAACCGCAGCGCTTAATGTATCTATCGCGTCATGTGGCTCTTTCATATTGATACTGACCCATCAGCTTAGCTTTGTGCTCAGCTGCAATGCGTCCTACATCTTCGATTGTGACCTTGAGCGATTCCAGTGGTGTAGAAATTACAGGTGCCTTGTGCATCGCACCCTGAGATATGACCATTTTTTCACCAATTAATCATGGACATCAGCTTGATGTTGCCTAACATTCCGTATTAAACGCAAAGTTTCATGCGTGCAAATTACTACCAGCCTGTTTAAATTGTCAGTAGTTTTTAAAACTTTAGTAAATGTCTAATATTTTTTTCGAGGCTAGTGATCTGAGGTTATACTGCCCGCGGAATTTGATTTGTGTATTAGTGAGGTAGGTTAAAAATGCGGATAATATCGGGTTTGATCGGGGCCATAGAACGCTTTACCGAGGTCACAGGCCGAATGATCTCTTGGCTGACCCTGTTGATGGTCGCTATGGTCGTAGCGGTCGTGATTATGCGCTACTTTCTAGAGTTGGGCTCCATCGCCTTGCAAGAGTTTGTTACTTACCTCCATGCCACGGTGTTTATGTTGGGTCTCGCGTTTACTCTCAAGCACGGGGGCCATGTGCGTGTAGATATATTCTATCGACAGTTTTCAGCACGCCGCAAGGCCATGGTTGATCTGCTTGGTGGCCTGTTTTTCTTAGTACCAGTGTGTTTGTTGATTCTTATCAGTAGCTGGGACTATGTGTTGTCGAGCTGGGCCATTGCCGAAACGTCAGCAGAAAATAATGGCCTACCGTTTATCTATATTTTAAAAACCTTGATGCTAATAATGCCGGTAACCCTATTGTTGCAGGGTATTGCAGAGATACTAAGGAGTGCCTTAGTTGTTGCAGGTCGAGAGAGCAGCGTGACTGCGACGACAGAAACTAAGGAGTTAGTACTTTAATGGCAGAACTTATTCCCTTCGTTATGTTTTTGGTCGCCTGCCTAATTTTAATGGCGGGTTATCCGGTAGCCTTTTCTCTAGCGGGTACCGCATTACTGTTTGCCTTGGTGGGGGCAGTGAGCGGCCATTTTGACATGGCTTTTTTGCAAGCACTACCCAACCGTTTATTTGGCACTATAGAAAATACCACCTTAGTTGCGGTGCCTCTATTTATCTTGATGGGGGTGATGCTGGAAAAATCCCGCCTCTCAGAGGATCTATTGGAAAGTATGGCTGATGCGCTCGGTGGCTTTCGCAGTGGGCTGGGTATTTCTGTAGTGTTGGTAGGTGCACTTCTTGCCGCAAGCACGGGTATTGTTGGCGCTACCGTGGTGACCATGGGTCTTATGTCTCTACCAACCATGCTTAGGCGGGGCTATTCTCCGGCACAGGCTACCGGAGTGATCGCAGCCACCGGAACCCTTGGGCAAATAATTCCTCCCTCTATTGCTCTGGTGTTATTGGGTGATACGTTGTCCAGTGCTTATCAGCAAGCGCAATTAAATATGGGCATCTTTACGCCTAAAACGGTTTCTATCGGCGATCTTTTTGTTGGCGCTATAATTCCCGGCATGGTACTGGTACTGCTTTACTGCCTGTATATTATCTTTTTTACTCGACCCGCCGAGACCGATAGTGCCAGCCTTGCCCCTATGGCGAATAGCTTATCCCGTGCCATGCGTAATTTGATTCCCCCAATTATTTTGATTGTCACAGTATTAGGGTCAATTCTATCAGGTGCAGCAACGCCTACTGAAGCCGCAGGTGTTGGTGCCTTTGGAGCAACAGTGCTGGCTGCCATTAAAGGCCAGCTGAGTATTACGCGCCTACGCGAAGTTGCCCAGAGCACGACCCAAGTCACGGCAATGGTATTTTTGATCCTGATTGGAGCAGCCATCTTTTCTCTGGTTTTTCGCGGGTTTGGTGGTGAAGAAATTGTCGAAGAGTTCTTTAATGACCTGCCCGGCGGCATAGTCGCGGCGACCCTGCTGGTAATGCTAGTAATTTTCTTGCTCGGTTTTATCCTCGATTTTATTGAAATCACCTTTGTGGTGGTGCCCATTGTGGCTCCAGTGCTTCTGGCGATGGGCTTGGATCCGGTGTGGCTCGGCGTGATGATCGCGATCAACTTGCAGACCTCATTTTTAACGCCACCCTTTGGTTTTGCATTATTTTATTTACGCGGTGTTGCGCCAGATACGGTTGAAACATCTGATATGTATCGCGGTGTATTTCCTTTTATTATTATGCAAATTGCGCTGATGTTAATGTTGTCAGTATGGCCGCAAATAGCTACCTGGCTGCCCGCATTAGTCTACAAATAAAAATCATCTAATGGACGAGAGAAGTAAAAATGAAAAATATTAATGAGCCGCCCACGCCGGTTGGAAAACTGATTTCACAAACAATTGCTATGCCGCGAGAGACCAATGCCAATGGTGATATTTTTGGTGGCTGGCTACTCAGTCAGATGGATTTGGCCGGGGCAATTTTAGCCGGCAGAATCGCGCAGGGCAGAGTGGCCACAGTGGCTATTAGTAGTATGTCGTTTTTGAATCCGGTGTCTGTTGGCGCTGTGGTGGGCTGCTATGCTGACATCAAGGCGCTGGGTACCAGCTCCATAACTATTGTGGTTGAAGTCTGGAGCAGTGATGACTACCAGTCAGAGCCGTGCAAGGTTACTGCAGGTGAATTTGTGTTTGTTGCGATCGACGGCGAAGGTAAAACTCGCCAGCTTCCAGCAAGTTAACTGCCAGATTAAAACCTTAGTGCGGAAAAAATTTCCGCACGCATTGATTCAACTTCATTCACCAAATGATGATTTCCGTCTTTAATTATATGTACATTTAAGGCGGAAAATTTTTGTTTAAAAATGCCTAAGTTAGTTTCCCAATCCAAAGTTTTGTCGGCATCACCCTGAATTAAATTAATGGCCAGATTGCTGCCTTTAAATTGCTTAAATTCCTTTATCCATTTTTTTAGTGCGCCGACCCATGCGAGTGGCATAAGTTTGGCCTGTAATGGATCGCAATAACGTAAAAAAAATAAAAACTCTTCGTCCCATGAGCTGTGCCTAAATACACGGGGCCTGTCTTCAATAAAAGATTTTGTCAGCAGGTGGAGCCAGCGGTTGATATTCCAGCCCCTGGGTTGCAGGAGCGGTGCAAACAGATTGAGGCTGACAAACGGATAGTCAGAATTATTATTTGCATGGTGCTCTATACAATGCTTGAGCAAAATGGCACCACCCATACTTTGCCCAACGCCATGCAGTGGCCCAGGGAATTTCTCTCTACTGATATTGACTACTGATTCAAGCACACTCACATAGTCTGCATAGTCTAAGATATAACCAGGTTTTCCCGTTGATAGACCGTGGCCGGGTAGGTCAAAGCAAACCACGGTGAACTGACGTTTGAGTAGATCTTGAATCAGGTGATTAAACAATCCTATATGGTCCATATAGCCATGCACAACAATTGCTGTGCCAATGCTGTTAGTTGGCTGCCAGGTCATTGTCACAATATGATTTTCACCCACTGTGATTCGCCCGGCGTAGAGCGCGAGGCTGTTGTTGGGTTGGGGCAGTTTATAGAAACTGAGATAGCGTCGTAGGTCAGCTTTGTCTGTACTGGTTAAAGTAGCGCCGAGGAGGGGCAGTTTGCATTGTAAATGCTCGACGGTTGATTGATCGAGCGTTGCGTTTAAATCACGCATTGAAGGTAGGGACTCCAAAATTACATTCTATTCATCAATAGGTAGATCGAACATTATGGAACAGTTCAGGCGCGACATAGTTAAAAGATACACCCGCTTTTTATATATCTTGTCAGATTGATAATGAATTACAAGAATAAAGATTTTGTCGATAGCCTAGTAAAAGAACACGGCACAATGCTAGTGCAATTTTTGACGCGTCGCATGGAAAGTCGCGAGGATGCTGAAGATATAGCTCAGGCCGCTTTTATGCGACTCTATACCTTGGATGATCTAGAAAGCCTCTCCAATGCCAAAGCATTTCTATTTCAGGTGGCGGCTAATATGTCGATCGACCAACTGCGGCGGCAGGTACTGCATAAAAACTATATTGAGCGCGAAACTCCCATCGTTAGCAAAGATCGCAGTGCGATGGCCACGGCAGTTCCTGACAATGTCTCTTTGGAGCGCGAGCTCGAGGCTCAGGAGACTCTTAAGCTTATCTACGCATCATTGGCAAAGCTGCCGCAAAATGCTCGCCAAGCGTTTATTCTCAATCGTGCCAAAGGCATGACCTATCCGGCGATTGCAAAACAGATGGGAGTATCGGTATCTAGCGTAGAAAAATATATTCTTGAGTCGCTGAAGCATTTGCGCCGAGTGGTTGAGATCAGTGAGCAATAGATATTTACAGATGATATTGGGGGGGTTGTTGTTTCAAACGTCTAACCCGTGGACAAATACTAATAGCGTAGGGAAATTACGCGATATCTGCGTATGGAGAGTCAATAGAAATGGGGAATATTAACGACAAAATGATCAACCAAGCTTTGGCTTGGGTGGCACGCTTGCGCTCAGAAACTATTGGTGAGGCCGATCTCGCAGGCTTTGCAGATTGGCTGAATGCGTCTGAAAATCATCAACAGGCATGGGATAACGCAATGGAAACCTGGGAGATGCTGGGGGTGGTTTCCCATCTTCCGGTTGACCAGTTACTTGCCGCTGATACTCAGCCCAAACACAATAATTCTTGGCTTAGTAATCTATTTAGCGAGTTTTGGAAGCCATTGATGACTCTGAGTGCGACGGCGCTGGTTGCCATAAGTCTGTTTATGATGGTGCAAGAAGATCGGCAACATTATTATTCAGCGGTTGGTGAATACCAGCAAATAACATTGCAAGATGGCAGTCTTGTGGAACTCAATACCGACAGTTCTATTGCTGTTTTGCTGGGTGATAATCGTCGTGATGTTGAATTGCTAAAAGGCGAAGCATTTTTTACTGTCGCCTCTCACAACACCAAACCCTTTATTGTCAGTGTGGGCGACGCTAAAGTTCAGGCGCTGGGGACGGCTTTTAATATTTTTCGTCAGTCTGAACAACAGGCGATGGTCAGTGTTATCGAGGGCGTAGTGCGTGTCTCTGAGGCTTCGGGTTCACCCACTGCCGCGCCCGAGTCGAAGATGTTATTGGCCAATGATGTGGTGCTGGTCGATAAGTCATCTGGGCTATCTAAACTACAGTTCTCCAATATAGAGCAGGTGACTGCTTGGCGTAGTGGACAGATTCTGTTTGATAAGGCTTCAGTCGAGGAGTCTATTGTTATTCTTAACCGTTACCTAGAGCGCAAAATAGTTATTGTTGGCAACGCTTCTTCTGAGCACAGGATTTCTGGCATTTTTTCCATCCGCGAGCAGCGCGAAACACTTAATGCTGTGGCTCAGGCCTTTGATCTTGTGCTGACATCTGAGGGTGATAATTGGTTGTTGTCTCAGCCCAATCCATAAGGTTTAATAGCTGTCTCTTATACACATCTCCGAGCCCACGAGACCAGAGAGGATC
>CAJXVK010000051.1 GCA_913060735.1 uncultured Cellvibrionales bacterium | reverse complement strand
TGTCAGAGGCTTTTCAATCAGGACCTTTTGAGGGCTGACTAGCCCAATGGATTGTTCGGGGACTTCTAAAGAATGAGATGACATAGCTGATAGTATAACGCCTTGTATTATCGATGGCTGTGAGTTTTTTAATGCGAGGGACTTTTTCTGAGGTAGACTCCCTATGTTTATTTTTAGGGGTGACTTATGCAGTATGAAAAATTGGGACAAACCAATTTAGATGTATCGTTAATTGGTCTGGGTACTATGACCTGGGGTCAGCAAAATAATGTAGAGGAGGCCTGTGACCAGATGGATTACGCTGTCTCCAAAGGCATTAACTTTTTTGATGTTGCGGAAATGTATCCGGTGCCGCCCTCGGCTAAAACGCAGGGGGCTACTGAGTCTTGTATTGGTGAATGGTTTAGTCGCAGTGGTAAGCGTGCAGACATTGTACTGGCGACTAAGGTGGCTGGTCGCGCCGATCAGGTACCGGATTGGAAGCATATGCGCGGCGGCCCACGGCTAAGCCGCGACCATATTCGCCGCGCTATCGAAAGTTCTCTGGAAAGGCTACAGACTGACTATGTAGATCTCTATCAGGTGCATTGGCCTGAACGAGGCACTAATTATTTCGGTCAGCGCGGCTACAGCCACAACCCAGATGCCGATGGTATTGCCATCGAAGAGACCTTGGATGCGCTGTCGGATTTAGTGGCCGAAGGTTTGGTCAAACATGTGGGCGTTTCCAATGAGACACCCTGGGGTGTCATGGAGTATTTGCGTCTTGCCAGAGAGCGAGATATGGCCAAGGTGGTAAGTATCCAAAATGTCTATAATCTACTGAGTCGGCAGTTTGAAACCGGTCTGGCAGAAATGGCTATTCGCGAAGAGGCCGGCCTGCTAGCTTATTCACCTCTGGCTTTTGGTGTTTTAAGTGGTAAGTATATCGGCGGAAAAATACCTGCTGGCTCTAGAATGGAGCTGTTTACCCGCTTCTCTCGCTATGACAACCCGCAGGCTGCGGCAGCTACTGAGGCCTACCAAGCCATTGCCGATAAGCATGGTTACAGCCTGACGCAGATGTCATTAGCTTTTGTTTGTCAGCAGACGTTTGTGACTAGCTGTTTGATTGGCGCAACGACCATGGAACAGCTAAAAGAAAATATAGAGGCGGTTGAGTTAACGCTTTCGGATGAGGTGATGGCTGACATTAATGCCATACATAACCAGTATCCAGATCCTGCGCCTTAGATAATCTGTTATCAGGCCAATTTGTAAGATTTTTTATCCTACAAATTGGTCTTCAATGCAGTGCTTAGCCCAGCAAAGGCTGAACCAAATTGCCGAGTTTTGGCATCACATTGGCGCGAATAATCATCAGGCCAAAGATAGCGACCATCGGTGATAGGTCAATCATGCCAATGGGTGGAATAAAGCGCCGGAAAATTGCCATGTAGGGGTTAACAATCTGACTGACCAGACGCACGGTGGGATGTGAGCCGGTGCCAACCCAGCTTGAGATAACCAGAATAAAAATTCCCCAGAAATAAATCTCAATCAAGGTACCGAGCAACTCCAAGCCGGCCACCGCGAGATAGGTAAACATTTGCGCGCCAAACATACCGCTTAAACTCAACACTATTAAATAGAAAGACCATTTGACCAGTATCGCAGCAACCAATGCAGCGGTGTTAAAGCGACCAATAGTGGGAAAGATTTTATGCAGAGGTTCGACCACTGGGGAGGTCAGTTTAAACAGTGTTTGTGAGATGGGATTAAAAAAGTCCGCCTGCACCAGCTGCAATAAAACGCGCACTAAAAGTACGGTCGCATAGATATCTAGGGCTGTTCTAAGAATAAAAATAATCGTGTTATCCATACTGCTTATTCCTTAATGCTGTTATTTAGACGCAGAGCCGAAGTCTGTAGACATTACTTCTGCTTTTGTCAGTGCGCTATTCATCGCCTTGCGGAAAATCTCTTCCAAGCCCTGCTCCTCAAAGGTCTGCAATGCAGCCTGAGTCGTCCCACCTGGGGAGGTCACCTGTTCGCGAAGCTGGGTTGGGCTGATACCTGATTCTGTTGCCATACGTGCCGCGCCAAGTGCTGTTTTGAGGCTGAGATCCTGAGCAACTTGCTGTGGTAGGCCAAGTTCTTGGCCGACTTGCTGCATAATTTCCATGATGCGAAAGAAATACGCGGGACCGCTGCCAGATACAGCAATAACCGCATCAATTTGCGCTTCATTCTCTACCCAGCAAGCATAGCCAATGGCGGCGAATATCTTTTCTACTAAGGTTTTTTGCTCAGTACCTACCTGTGCATTGGCAAACAGCCCGGTAGCGCCAGAGAGCACCATCGCAGGTGTGTTGGGCATAGCTCTAATAATGGCTGAAGTGCTACCAAGCCAATTTTCTAGAGCCTTCAGTGGTATACCGGCAGCGATGGATACTAGTGCGGGCCTATGGTCTAGCGACTGAGCCAAGTCGGCGGCCACGCCACTCATAATCTGTGGTTTGACTGCTAGCACAATTAAGTCGGCCTGCTTAGCTGCGGCCTTATTGTCAGTAGTGGTCTTTATGCCGTAGCTGTCTTCGAGGCGCTTGCGCGACTCTGCGCCCGGTTCGCTAACCATAATGTTGTCTGCGTCGAACCCATTGGCGATCATGCCGCCAATAATGCAGGAGGCCATATTGCCGCCACCGATAAATACAATTGAACTCATTCCTTTTCCTTTTTTTGCTTTAAGTTGGTTATCTGTCTCTTGGACCAAAAATATCTGTGCCCACCCGAACAATAGTTGCACCCTCCAAAATTGCAGCGTCCATATCGCCAGACATGCCCATGGAAAGGGTATCCAGTTTCTGTGAATTGTCCAGCAGACTATTTATTTGGTCTTTTAATTGTCGTAGTTTCATAAAAGGAGTGCGCTGGGCCTTTAAGTCAGTGCGAGATTGGGGAATTGCCATTAAACCGCGCAATTTAATATTAGGTAGGTTGGCAATGTCCGCGGCGGCGGCTAGTGCCTGCTGCGCGCTAAATCCAGATTTACTTGGTTCATTATCAATATTGATCTGTAGGCATAGATTGAGTGGCGCCATGGTTGAGGGCCTTTGGTCGCTGAGGCGCTGAGCAATTTTTAGCCGGTCGACACTGTGGATCCAAGAAAAATTCTCTGCAGCCAGACGGGTTTTGTTTGATTGCAGTGGACCAATAAAATGCCAGTCGAGCTTGGCATTGGATAATTGATCAATTTTCTCTAGAGCTTCCTGAAGGTAATTTTCACCAAAGCTGGTTATGCCTGCCGCTAGGGCCGCTTTTATCTGTGTGCTGGTTCTCGTCTTACTGACAGCCAGTAACAGCACCTCATTCGGAGTGCGACCTGCATCGCTAGCAGCCTGTTGCAGACGTCTCTGTATGGAGCTAATGTTATTTTTAATGATTGGCATAGTTTTAAATCGTTAACAATGTCTTCAGGGAATGAGCGGGATAGAAAATGGATATCACCGAATTATTAGCGTTTAGCGCTAAAGAAGGGGCCTCGGATTTACATATTTCCGCTGGTCTTCCCCCCATAATAAGAATTGATGGCGATGTCCGTCGCATTAACTTGCCACTTATGGAACACCGGCAAGTTCATAGTTTGATCTACGAAATAATGAATGACAAGCAAAGAAGGGATTACGAAGAGTTTCTGGAAACGGACTTTTCCTTTGATGTCCCTGGTGTGGCCCGATTTCGGGTCAATGTGTTTAATCAAAATCGTGGCGCCGCAGCGGTTTTCAGAATCATTCCCTCGAAAGTATTAACCCTAGAGCTGCTGGGTATGGGCGATATCTTTAGGAAGGTGTCGCTGCTGCCTCGCGGTCTGGTGTTGGTAACTGGCCCCACGGGCTCTGGTAAGTCGACAACACTTGCCGCCATGATCGACTACGTCAATGAAAGCCGCTACGACCACATCTTAACCATCGAAGATCCCATTGAATTTGTCCATCAGAGTAAGAAGTGTCTGATTAACCAGCGTGAGGTACATCGAGACACTATGGGCTTCGATGAGGCTCTGCGATCGGCACTGCGTGAAAACCCCGATGTGATCCTCGTCGGCGAGCTGCGTGACCTCGAAACTATTCGTCTGACGCTCACAGCGGCGGAAACAGGTCATTTGGTATTTGGTACATTACACACCACCTCCGCGGCTAAGACTATTGACCGAGTAGTGGATGCGTTCTCTGGCAGCGAGAAACCGATGATTCGTTCGATGCTTTCAGAGTCATTACAGGCGGTAATCTCGCAGACCTTATTAAAGAAAATTGGTGGCGGTCGGGTCGCAGCTCATGAAATTATGATCGGCACACCGGCCATCCGCAATTTGATTCGTGAAAATAAAGTGGCGCAGATGTATTCTGCTATTCAAATGGGCGGCGCGCTGGGGATGCAGACGCTGGATCAATGTCTGCACAACTTGGTTGACCAGCGCCTGATTAGTAGCGATATTGCTAAAGAAAAAGCCAAACTCCCGGATAGCTTTTAATCCCTATTATGTCGAGAATAGAGCATGCTTGATCAAACATTTAACAGCTAGTGAGGCATATGGCTGAAAAAGTAGTGCTTACCTAGGGTTGCTGGCCGAGTTCTGGATTTTCCAGCCAAGTCTGCAGTATCAGTGAGGCGGCAATATGGTCAATCTTAGTCAGATCATGACTTTTGCCTTTCCTACCTCTAGATGACTCCTGCTGGTCACGAATCATAGACTTAGCCTCGCGGCTGGTGAGGCGTTCATCGATCATCATGACATCAACTGCAAAACGGCCCTGCAGCCTGCGGCCAAACTTGCGTGCTCTGCCGCTCAGTTCACTTTCACTATCATCCATATTTAAAGGCAATCCGACCAACACAAGATCCGGTTTCCACTCATTTAAAACGGTTTCGACCTCCGTCCATCTAGGCACGCCATCCGATGCTTTGATAATGGTCAGGCCCGAGGCACTATTGGTCAACGTCTGGCCATAAGCCACACCAATCTGCTTAAGGCCAAAATCAAACGCCAATAAGGTTTTGGTTTCAGGCATGGCCAGCATCATGAGATAGCATTGCCAGATCGAGTCCAATAGTAGAGGCTGCAGCTCCGGCGCGTTTGGCGCAGTCGGTATGAAAGATAATTGCCGAGTCTGCGGGAATGGTGAGCCAGCTATTTTGCGTGAGTTCTTGCTCTAGTTGACCAGCTTCCCAGCTTGAATAGCCCAGCGTGATTAAAGCGTTCTCCGGCCCTTTGCCCAGTGCTATATCAGTAAGAATATCCTTTGAGGCGGTAAGACTAATATCTTCACCGATGGCCACAGTGGATTCCCATTGTTGCTCAACACTGGGATGCAGAATAAAACCTCGATCGCGCTGCACCGGCCCGCCGTCGAATATTAGTGAGCTGCCACATTCATCCAGATAACTGAGCTCGAGCTGGTCGAAAATGGCTTTGACGGGAATATCCAACTGTTGATTGATAATAAGTCCCATAGCACCGTCGGCATTATGTTCGCAGATATAGACCACAGACTGGGCAAAATTTGGGTCATTGAGACCGGGCATGGCTAGCAAGAAGTAGTTTTTGAGGCTAGAAATCGATTTTTTTGAGGCTTTCGTCATACTGCTCAATATGAAGGTTTAGAGTCTTAAACTCAAGCAGTGAAGGGCGATTAGTTGGTAGTAAGTAGGTTGTCCGCCTGATATTGCCATGTGCGAATAACATGGATTTCATCGCGGTCGCGCAGCTCTTTGGGAAAGGCGCTAAACGGCGATGCCAGCTGCACCGATCGCACTGCCGCCTGATCGAGAATTTTGGTCCCTGAGCTAGTAGAAATCTGTACCCGGTCAATCGAGCCATCGGGCAGAATGACCACAACGAGCTGCACTCTACCCACCAGGCGCTGAGCTCGAGCTTCGCGAGGATAATTAAGGTTGCCCACTCGCTCGACACGCTCCTCAAAATAATTCATATAGGCAGCTTCCTGTGCGGTCTTGGTGGATACCGATGTCAGCCGAACAACCTTGGGAAGGTTGCTATAGGTTTGATTGAGTTGGTTAATTTTGGCGCGCATGGCACCAATAGACCGCTGTAGAGCCACTTCCTGCACAGACTTTTGCGCCAGTTTAAGCGCCTCGTTGGATTGCAACTCTTTAAATGTCTGGGGCGCCACTACAGGCGAATTTCTAGCGGCTAATATTGGCCTGTCGCCCTGATGGCTTGGATTCTGTTGCTGAGCAGCGGTCATAGACTGCTGATCCGTCTGGAACTCTGACAATATATTGCTGGTAACTTCCGCGACCTTTTCACTGCGATCACCACTACCAATCTGATTGGCCTGGGCAAGAAAATCTGCCCTCTCTGGTGCCTCAGCACTAGCGTGATGGGCCAACGTGACCTCCATTGAGGTCATAGGCCTGGATGGTAAGGACAGGGTAAAAGTCAGCCCTAATAGCAGCGCAAGGTGCAGCGCCAACGCTGCAGAGAACGCCCCTTTGAGCCGGCCATTGGTTTGATTCCATGGGCTGTCAATAAAGCTGTCCATCACCAACCTTCAGACTAGCGGTTTAAACGATCTTCAATGGCATCCATTAATCTGTTACCAATTGCCGTGCCCTGGGCATCGTCAATTTCGCGGGCACAGGTGGGGCTGGTCACATTGATCTCGGTAAGGTAGTCACCAATAACATCCAAGCCGACAAAAATAAGGCCACGCTCAACTAATGTGGGTGCGACCTGCTCTGCAATCCAGCGATCGCGATCACTCAGTGGCTGCACTCGACCTTGGCCGCCAGCTGCGAGATTGCCGCGGAACTCACCACTTGCGGGGATGCGTGCTAAACAAAATGGCACCACTTCGCCATCAATCACCAAAATACGTTTATCGCCCTCAACAATTTCGGGCAGATATTTTTGCGCCATAATGGTCTGCTGACCGTTGTTAGTGAGGGTCTCGAGAATAACATTGAGATTTTGGTCACCCTGCTTAACGCGGAAGATCGACGTTCCACCCATACCATCTAGTGGCTTAAAGACAGCATCCCCATGTTCTGCTAAAAAGCCCTTGAGGCGCTTTTGATCACGGCTGATCATTAGAGGCGGCGTGCACTCGGGAAATTCGGTGGCAAACACCTTCTCATTGCAGTCGCGCAGACTCTGAGGTCTGTTGACTATTAATGTACCGCGCCTTTCTGCGGCTTCCAATATATAAGTTGAATAGATAAATTCGCTATCAAATGGCGGGTCTTTGCGCATAAGCACAACGTCCAGTTCCTCCAGCGGGATAGAGCTGCTCTCCTCCAGTTCAAACCATTTAAAAGGGTTTTCAAAGACTTTGAGCGGACGCACTTCTGCTCGCGGATTCCCATTTTCCATAAATAAGTGTTGCTGCTCCATATAGTAGAGCTTAAAACCTTGTCGCTGGGCGGCAAGTAACAGTGCCAATGTGGTGTCTTTGTTATATTTAATCGATTGAATTGGGTCCATTACGACCCCGAGAGTTTTACTCATAAATGACTGCCTTGTGGTTATTTATGCTCTATAACTAATAGGATGCGAAACTGGATGAAAATCTGTTAGCCAGCAAACAAAAATATTAATAAAAAGTGAGCGTTGTGGATTATATATTACAACTGGGTTCAAGATCCTAGAGAGCGTACCGCACCAGTAATGCCCTAAGCAGTTATGGAACGTAATAGCGTTGATTTTGTGGGCGATGCAGGCCAGTTAGCACAAAAGATATGTATGGAAATGGAGCAAATTGAGGCATGTAGCCAATGAGTTTATTCTTTCTCGATCAACAAGAGTCTAATGAAACAATCCACTGCCTAGCAGTAAATATTGGCCAGTCGCAGTTACTCGTGCCAATGCCCGCCGTGGCTGAAATTATTCTTAACCAGGACCCAGAAAAAAGCGATAGGTTGCCAGCATGGGTCGCTGGCTGGGTTGCCTGGCGGTATCTCAATATCCCATTAATTGACTTTGCGGCACTGCAAAATGGAGCCGCTGCCTCTGACTTTGGTACCAGCACCAGAATACTGGTGCTAAATAGTTTTGCCGAGGGACACAGTCATCATTACTACGCCATAGTAACCCGAGGATTCCCCCATACATTGCGTGTTGAAGCTGATTGTGAAATGACGACTCAGTCCGCCGCCGACAACGGCAACTGCATCAAAATTGATTTGCAGGTGGACAACGAAAAACTACTATTGCCAGATTTCAGCCAAATCGAGACTTACTTAAAGGAAATCCCGCTGTACTACTAGCGGCCATGACTACCTGTCCGCAGATTTAAGTGTTGAACCCTCTGGGACAGGTGGTACTCTTTCCCAATAAATATTAAAAAAGCAGGGGTAAGTATGAATGGTTTAATGATGGATTCGCAGCTCACTATTACTTCAATAATGAAGCATGCAGATCGGATTAATGGCAAGAGTGAGATTGTTTCGGTAACAGGCGATAACCCTTGCCATAAGTATACCTATAAAGACGCTTTTCAGCGCGTTCGTAAGCTGGCAAATGCCCTCCAAGGCATAGGTTTCGAACAGGGTGACCGCATTGCCACACTGGCTTGGAATGATTACCGCCACTTTGAGCTGTACTACGCCATCTCCTGTTCAGGCCAAGTTTGCCACACCATTAATCCGCGCCTATTTCCCGAGCAGATAGACTTTATTATCAACCATGCCGAAGATCAGTGGATTTTCGCCGATCCAATGTTTGTGCCCCTACTGGAAGCACTCAAGGATCGACTGCCTACAGTACGCGGCTATGTCATTATGACCGACCAAGCACATATGCCAGAGACAAGCCTGGCCAATACTCATTGTTATGAGACATTTATTGGCGATCAGGCTGATACCTTTAATTGGCCCGATCTGGATGAAAATACCGCCAGCTCTATGTGCTACACCTCTGGAACCACAGGCAATCCCAAGGGCGTTCTCTACAGCCATCGCAGTACCGTATTGCACTCCATTGTGGGCTCCATGCCCGACTTGATGAATCTGTCGGCTAATGATGTAGTTATGCCCATAGTGCCAATGTTTCACGTCAATGCTTGGGGTACCGCCTACAATGCGCCTATGACCGGTGCCAAGCTGGTATTTCCGGGGCCGAAGATGGCCGACGGCGAAACACTGACCAAACTGATCAATGCCGAAAAAGTTAACTATTCCCTCGGAGTACCCACCGTCTGGTTGGCTCTTGTTGGCTACCTCAATGCCTCAGGTAAAACGATAGAAACACTCGACTCCGTTGTCTGCGGTGGTTCTGCCTGCCCACTATCGCTGATTAAAGAAATGGAGCGGCATGGCGTCATGGTGCATATGGGCTGGGGTATGACTGAAATGAGTCCATTGGGGTCCTACAACCGCCCCATGGAATGGATGGCGGACGCTACTGAGGAAGAACAGGATATTTATCGCGTTCGCGCAGGCCGTATGGTTTACGGTGTAGAGATGAGAATAGTCGACGAAGATCATAATGAGCTCCCTTGGGACGGCATAGCCTCAGGGTTATTACTGGTTAAAGGCCCTTGGGTTATTAGTGGCTATTACCGCCTTGATGAAAAACCGGCATTGGATGCAGATGGCTGGTTTGACACTGGCGACATGGCTTCTATTGATGAATATGGGTATGTCACCATTACTGATCGAGTTAAAGATGTGATTAAGTCTGGGGGTGAGTGGATTAGCTCTATTGATGTGGAAAACGCGGCTATGGGTCACTCAGATGTCCAAGAAGCCGCCGTCATTGGCGTTGCTGACCCAAAGTGGACCGAACGCCCGCTGCTGATAGTTATTCCTGTAGAAGGTGTGACGCCAGATAAAGACAGCATTTTGGCCTCTCTAGAGGGCAAGATCGCCAAGTGGTGGATTCCCGGTGACTGTGTGTTTGTCGAAGAAATTCCTCATACGGCCACAGGCAAAATTAGCAAGAAGGATTTGCGCGATCAATTTAAAGATTACTCCTACTAACCTGAGTCAACCAAATAGAAATCATCACGTTTTTAAGTTGACCTAAAAATAGGAGTACTGGATTATGAAAAATTGGATGGTTTTTACATTGTTGGCACTGTTCTCGGTTTGGAGTATGGCGGGTCACTATGGCGGTGGCCATGAAAAAGGCAGCCTATTTAAACAGGCGGATCTTAATAAGGATGGCAGCATCTCGACGGATGAGCATGAAGTAGCAATACAGAAAATGGTTGATAAACGACGTCAGAGGTTTTCTGAAATGGATGCAGACGGTGATGGTTCGGTAACCAAGGGCGAAGCCAAAGCAATGCGCAAACAAATGCATAGCAAGCGCAAGGACAAAGCGATTAAAGAATAGCCCTAACAAATAGCAGTAATCTAAGCGACCATTGTATTCAGTGGCCGTTTTTTTATGCCCCCAGAAAAGGGCGAATAATTTGCACCCGCAATCGAACTCGCGCATCATTGCGCCTGAACTAACCCATGGTGTTTTATGACTGAATTTTTGATTGCCCCCTCCATTCTTGCTGCCAATTTCGCCCGACTGGGAGAAGAAGTTGATAACGTGCTTGAAGCTGGCGCAGATATCGTGCATTTCGATGTGATGGACAATCATTATGTCCCCAACCTGACTATTGGCCCTATGGTGTGTAAAGCTCTGCGTGATCATGGCGTAAAAGCGCCCATTGATGTGCATCTCATGGTACAGCCGGTGGATGACCTGATTCGCATGTTTGCGGATGCTGGCGCCACTTACATCACCTTTCATCCAGAAGCTTCTAATCATATAGATCGCTCGCTACAGCTAGTGCGCGACCTTGGCTGTAAGGCTGGACTTGTATTGAATCCGGGTACCAGCTTGGAAGCGACACGCTGGGTCATGGACAAAATGGATATGCTGTTGCTGATGTCGGTAAACCCAGGATTTGGCGGCCAGAAATTTATTCCCGCGACCTTGAACAAACTTCGTGAAGCCCGCCAGCTTATTGATGACAGCGGTTACGATATTCGTTTGGAAGTTGATGGTGGCGTTGGCGTCAGCAATATCGGCGAAATAGCAGCAGCGGGAGCAGATACGTTTGTTGCAGGCTCGGCCATCTTTAGTCAGCCTGACTACGCCGAAGTTATCGGCAAGTTGCGGGCCGAGCTAGTTAAGGCTAGCCAATAACGATATCCGTTGGCAGGGTGAGAAAGCGCAATGGTTCCTTGAATGGCCGTTATTGATTACAATACCAACCGCAACAGGAGATGGGTCTTGAAAAGTATCAGTTTTGTACAGTTTGATTTTGGCTGCCAGTGGTGGCGATGGCGCAACTAGTGCTAATTGGGCGTTGCTAGCGCCTGTATAAATCAAACTGCTATCGAACAAGGAAACTGCTATGACCCCTGAAAAATTTGCAACCTTGGCAAGCCAAGACTTTAACCGTATCCCCGTGACTCGCGAAGTCTTAGCTGATCTTGAAACCCCTCTCAGCGTCTATTTAAAGCTCGCTTATGGTCCGAATTCATACCTGTTTGAATCAGTGCAGGGCGGAGAGAAGTGGGGTCGTTACTCGCTGATTGGTCTGCAGACCTCTACTGTACTCAAGGTCTATGGCAATCGTCTGGAAATCGTTCGTGACGGTAAGCCCATGGTTAACCGCACTACCAGTGATCCACTGGCTGAAGTTGAGCGCTTTCGGCAGCTGTTTAGTATGCCAGACACGCCTGATTTACCACGATTTACGGGAGGTCTAGTTGGCTATTTCGGTTATGACACTGTTCGCTTTGTAGAGCCCCGTTTAGCCGCTAGTGCGCCGGCTGATGAGCTGGGCACTCCAGATATATTATTGATGGCCTCAGATGAAGTGGCTGTCTTTGATAATTTGTCCGGCACAATTATGTTAGTGGTGCACGTCGATGCCAAAGAAGTGGGTGCATTAGCAAAAGCCGAAGCCCGACTCGACGAGTTAGAGCACAGACTCGCGCAGCCAAAACCGGATCTGCCACCGATGAATATGCAGGCCGACGGCATATCAGAGCAAGATTTTGTCTCCAGCTTTGGCGAGCAAGATTTTAAAGTGGCGGTCAATCAGATCAAAGACTACGTGGTGGCCGGTGATGTGATGCAGGTTGTACCATCACAGAGACTGTCAGCCCCCTTTGATGCGTCACCGATTAATCTTTACCGAGCATTGCGCCGGCTTAATCCCTCACCCTATATGTACTTTCTAGATCTCGATGGATTCCATATTGTTGGTTCATCTCCAGAAGTACTGGCACGCCTAGAAGACGGTCAGGTCACGGTCCGACCTATCGCCGGCACGCGCAAGCGCGGAGAAAGTACAGAAGAAGATCAAGCCATGGAAGACGAGATGCTTGCCGATCCCAAAGAAATTGCCGAGCATCTAATGCTGATTGATTTGGGCCGCAATGATGTTGGCCGTATCAGTAAAACCGGTACCGTAGAGGTCACCGAAAAAATGGTCGTCGAGCGCTACTCTCATGTAATGCATATCACCTCCAATGTGGTGGGTGAGGTGACTGAAGGAATGGGTGCACTGGAAGTACTGAAAGCCACACTACCTGCGGGTACATTAAGTGGCGCACCAAAAATCCGCGCTATGGAAATTATTGACGAGTTAGAGCCGGTTAAGCGCAGCATCTATGGCGGCGCTGTGGGCTATATTGGCTGGAATGGCAATATGGATACTGCAATAGCCATTCGTACCGCAGTGATTAAAGACGGCATGCTACATGTGCAGGCCGGCGCCGGTGTTGTGGCCGATTCTGTTCCCGAGTTGGAATGGAAAGAAACCAATAATAAAGCTCGCGCTCTAATGCGCGCGGCGGCAATGGTGTGTGGAGCGTCCAAATGATATTAATGATCGACAATTACGACTCATTCACCTACAACATTGTGCAGTATCTGGCAGAGTTAAAAGCGGATGTAAGCGTTTACCGCAACGATGAAATTACTATTGCCGATATAGAAAAAATGGCACCAGAAAAAATTGTAATTTCTCCAGGGCCATGTACGCCAAACGAAGCAGGGGTTTCTGTAGATACAATAAAAACCTTTGCTGGCAAGATTCCAATGCTGGGAATTTGTTTGGGACACCAGAGCATCGGCCAGGCTTTTGGCGGCAATATTATTCGTGCCAAACAGGTTATGCATGGTAAAACATCAATGATGCATCACGACGATAGCGGTGTTTTTAAAGGGTTGAGCAATCCATTTGAAGCCACCCGTTATCATTCACTCGTCATTGATCAGGCAACATTGCCTGATTGTTTGCAAGTCACTGCATGGACCCAAAATAAAGATGGCAGTCTCGACGAAATTATGGGCATTCGACATCGAGAATTAGCGATTGAAGGTGTGCAATTTCACCCCGAATCAATCCTGACTCAGCATGGTCATGAGCTGTTAGATAATTTCCTCAAGAGCCAATGAAGGAGCAAAGTGTGGATATTAAGCAAGCATTGGAAACAGTAGTTAATGGCGAAAATCTGAGTGCCGCAGATATGCGTGATGTTATGCGTCAGATAATGACTGGCGATGCTAGCGAAGCTCAAATAGGTGGGTTTTTAGTAGCCCTTAGAATGAAAGGTGAAAGCATCGACGAGATCGCCGGGGCAGTAGAAGTGATGCGCGAACTGGCAACCGGAGTTAATGTATCCGGCGAAGGGTTGGTCGATATCGTTGGCACAGGTGGCGATGAGTCCAACTTATTTAATGTTTCAACTGCATCGACCTTCGTCGTCGCAGCTGCCGGTGGGCGCGTTGCTAAGCATGGCAATCGTTCGGTGAGTAGTAATAGTGGTGCAGCTGATCTGCTTGAGGCTGCCGGAGTCAATTTAGATTTAACCCCAGAACAGGTAGCACTCTGTGTACAGGAGTTGGGTGTGGGCTTTATGTTTGCCCCAACTCATCACAGTGCCATGAAGCATGCGATCGGGCCAAGGCGAGAACTCAGCCTGCGCACCATATTTAATATTTTGGGTCCCATGACCAATCCAGCAGGTGTGACCCGGCAGCTAATAGGTGTCTACGACAAGACATTGTGCAAACCGATGGCAGAAGTACTGGGGCGACTAGGTGCCGAACATATTATGGTGGTGCACTCAGAAGATGGCCTAGATGAAATTAGCATTGCCACAGACACCTATGTTGCCGAATTTAAGAATAATGCTGTTACTGAATATACGCTCGCGCCAGAAGATTTTTTAGCCGAGCGACAAAGTCTCGATGGCCTTGATGTTGGAGACGCTAAACAATCCTTGGCTCTAATTACTGATGCGCTCGGCAAAAGAAGTGGAACCAATGCGAGTAAGGCCGCGGATTTAATTGCGCTTAATGCTGGCGCTGCACTTTATGTTGCTGGCTGTGCCCGCGACATAAAAGAAGGTGTCACTATGGCGCAGGACGCAATAGGTTCTGGGTTGGCAAGAGCTAAAATCAATGACTTAGCTACTTTCACCCAGGCACAGCAAGATGCTTAAAAATTTAAGAGACGTAAGATGAGTTCAGAAACCCCAACGATATTAAAAAAAATTCTTGCTCGAAAGCAGGAAGAGATTGCCGACCGCAGTGCTCAGATAACCATTCCCCAGCTAATTGAAAAAGCTAAATCGGCATCAGCGCCGCGGGGTTTTGCCGCAGCCATTGCTGCAAAAATTTCTGCCGGCCAATCTGGTGTTATTGCAGAAATAAAAAAAGCCTCGCCCAGCAAAGGTGTGATCCGAGAAGACTTTGACCCTGCTGCGATTGCAGTGAGTTACGAAAAGGGTGGTGCCTGTTGCCTGTCAGTTTTAACTGACGTGGATTTCTTTCAGGGTGCAGATGAATATCTAGAAATGGCCCGTAGCGCCAGTACCTTGCCAGTCATTCGGAAAGATTTTATTATCGATGAATATCAAATCTATGAAGCCCGAGCTATGGGGGCAGACTGTATTCTTTTGATCGTCTCGGCTCTGGCATCGGAGCAGCTTAATCAGTTGCATGATGTCGCTTTGTCATTGGGTATGGATGTTCTTGTCGAGGTGCATGACGAAGCTGAATTGGATATTGCGCTGACATTGGATAATCCAATGGTTGGTATCAATAATCGCAATCTCCACAGCTTCGAGGTTTCTTTGGAAAATACTTATAAGCTGTTAAAAAAAATACCAGAGGGGAAGATTGTTATTACTGAAAGTGGTATTCACACTTCAGAAGATGTTGCGTCAATGCGCGAGCACCATGTGCATTCTTTTTTAGTGGGCGAGGCATTTATGCGCAGCGATGATCCGGGCGCGCGACTCAGTGAGATGTTCAGCTAAAGGTGGAATAATCTATTTCGTAAATACAGTGAGTTTTTCTATTCCATAAATTATGTCAGCGGTAAATTCAATTTTGGTCATTTTATTGCAGATCAGTTTTTCTGCTGAACCTCTGTTGTAGATCAGCTCCACAGTTTGGGTAGGCAGCGTTTAAAAAACTATCATTGCAGTCAAAACAGAAAGTATATTCGAATAAACAGATCACTGCCTTATTGCAAGCGACTTTAACGCTGTCTCT
>CAJXVK010000050.1 GCA_913060735.1 uncultured Cellvibrionales bacterium | reverse complement strand
CGAGATCCTCTCTGGTCTCGTGGGCTCGGAGATGTGTATAAGAGACAGGGTGAGTAATCATCTCATTCCAATGCGAAATCCAGCCAACGGTGCGGCCTGTGGCGAAGATCACAGTAAACATCTCAACGGGAATACCCAGTGCTTTAAGAATAATACCGGAATAGAAATCGACGTTGGGGTAGAGTTTCTTGCTGACGAAGTACTCGTCTTCAAGGGCAATTTTTTCGAGCTTTTTAGCAAGGCGGAACAGCGGATCATTTTCCAGTCCCAAGACTTCAAGTACTTCGTCACAGCTCTCACGCATAACCGTGGCGCGGGGATCATAGTTTTTGTAAACACGGTGTCCAAAGCCCATTAGGCGGAATGGATCGTTTTTGTCTTTGGCCTTGGCAATATATTCTTCGATATTGTCTTCGTGACCAATCTCGTCAAGCATTACCAGTACTGCTTCGTTGGCGCCGCCGTGGGCTGGTCCCCAAAGGGCGGCGATACCCGCAGCAATACAGGAGAATGGGTTGGCGCCAGAGGAACCAGCCAGTCGCACTGTGGAGGTGGAGGCGTTTTGTTCATGGTCTGCGTGCAATAAGAAAATACGGTCCATGGCTTTAGCAATTGCGGGCTCTACTTTGTAGGGTTCGCAAGGTGTGCCAAACATCATGTGCAGGAAGTTTTCTGAGTAAGACAGGCTGTTATCTGGGTAGATAAACGGCTGGCCGCTAAAGTGTTTGTGACACATGGCGGCAATGGTTGGAATCTTAGCAATCAAGCGATGCGCCGAAATTTTGCGATGCTCTTCGTTAGTGATATCCAGCGAGTCATGGTAGAACGATGACATGGCACCCACCACACCACACAACATAGCCATTGGGTGAGCGTCGTAGCGGAAGCCGCTAATAAAATGCTCAACCGAGCGGTTTACCATGGTGTGATATTTAATCGTGTTTTCAAACTCTGCTTTCTGTTCTGCATTGGGCAGTGCGCCTTCGAGTAACAGGTAGCAGGTTTCTAAGTAGTCTGACTTATTAGCCAACTCTTCGATCGGGTAACCGCGGTGCAGCAAAATGCCTTTGTCGCCATCAATATACGTAATATCTGACTGGCAGGCTGCAGTGGCAGAAAATCCTGGGTCGTAAGTAAAGAAGCCGTGGCTGCCTAGAGAGCCAATATCCACTACATCTTGGCCAAGGGTGCCACTGCGAATAGGAAGTTCTATAGGGGCTTCGCCATCAATGCTCAGAATTGCTTTGCGATCGGTCATACAGGGTCCTCAGGAAAAAACAAATTGGAGTGGGCCTTAAAACAGCGAGTGCAATCATAGATGCTCAGCTTAAATTGTCAACTCAAATGCTATTGATTGCGATGCGCCAACCCCTAATATCTAGGGGTATAGGGGGCTTTTAGATACCCGCTATTCATTGACCGAATGCAGGGTTAGACCGCATTGTGCGTCGTTCGAAGCAGCCTATTTTGAGGCTGTGAACTGCGGGAAACCTGCAGTCACAATTAAAAAGGTAGTCTGGATTGTTTGCCGATGCCGTAGGTGTTG
This sequence comes from uncultured Cellvibrionales bacterium, assembly GCA_913060735.1. GTDB lineage: Bacteria > Pseudomonadota > Gammaproteobacteria > Pseudomonadales > Porticoccaceae > HTCC2207. The sequence goes on along the minus strand of CAJXVK010000050.1, from coordinate 14,317 downwards.
TAGTGAATTGAATTTGCGTGCCGATGTAACTATACTGCGGCGCCATCAAAGAGCGGTTCTAAGGCGATATCTTTCGTTATTTGAATCTGCGTTGTACTAAGTTCAGTTAAAGCCATTTCCGTTGATACGGATCACCTTAAAAGGGATTACCCGTCGTGGATAAGAAAAGACCTGTAAATCTTGATCTCGGGACTATTAAGCTCCCCATAACGTCTTATGTTTCTATTTTGCATCGCGCCTCTGGCGTGATTATGTTTTTCGCCGTGGCCGTATTGTTGTGGTTGCTCGAAGCGAGTCTATCTTCGGAAGCCAGCTTTAATGAGCTGGGCAATCTGTTGGCTAACCCGATTTGTCAGGTCATTATCTGGGGCAGTCTGGCTGCGCTGGCTTACCATGCAGTTGCCGGTATTCGTCACTTGATTATGGATTTTGGTGTGGGTGAGGACAGCTTTGGCGCTGGCCGTCTTAGCGCCTGGGTTGCAGTGGTGGTTGCCGCTGTTGTTATTGTACTGATTACTGGTTGGGTGTTCCTATGATTACTACTGTTACTAGCCTGGGCCGCAGCGGCCTGTCTGATTGGCTTATCCAGCGCATTTCTGCGTTTGTGATGACTGCGTACCTTTTCTTCATTGTTGGCTACCTTATTGCCAACCCTGAGCTTAACTACAGTCAGTGGGCCGCACTAAATAGTAGCCTACCAATGCGTATGTTTAGCCTGCTAACCATGTTATCGATTGCAGCCCATGCCTGGATTGGCATGTGGTGTGTTTTGACTGACTATATTACAGAGCGATTGATTGGGCCAAAGGCCACCGCAATCCGTATCTTTTTTCAGCTGGGCATGATCGCGGTGACAATGCTTTACGTGATTTGGGCTATCGACATTCTGTGGGGAATCTAAGTACATGGCTAACATGAGAACAATGAGTTTTGATGCTGTAATCGTCGGTGGCGGCGGTTCTGGCATGCGCGCTGCGCTGCAGCTGTCGCAATCTGGTTACAAAACAGCAGTAATCACCAAGGTATTTCCAACTCGCTCGCACACTGTGTCGGCGCAGGGTGGCATTACCTGTGCAATCGCCAGCGACGATCCTAATGATCAGTGGCAGTGGCATATGTATGACACTATCAAAGGCTCTGACTATATTGGTGATCAGGAAGCCATTGAATATATGTGTCAGACCGGCCCAGAGGCGATCTTTGAGCTGGAGCATATGGGTCTGCCTTTTTCGCGTACCGAAGAGGGCCGCATCTATCAGCGTCCATTTGGTGGCCAGTCTAAAGATTTTGGTAATGGCGGCCAGGCTGCTCGCACCTGTGCAGCAGCTGATCGAACCGGTCACGCGCTGCTGCATACTCTTTATCAGGGTAACCTTAAGAGCGAAACCACATTTCTTAATGAATGGTATGCAGTTGATATTGTGAAGAACGAAGACAACGCCGTTGTCGGAGTTGTTGCCATTGATATCGAAACTGGTGAAACGGTTTATGTAAAATCTAAGGCTACTGTCTTCGCCACAGGCGGAGCAGGGCGCATCTATGCTTCTACCACTAACGCACATATCTGTACCGGCGACGGTGTGGGCATGGCACTGCGCGCGGGCTTCCCGGTGCAGGATATCGAGATGTGGCAGTTCCACCCAACCGGTATTCACGGTGCAGGTACTCTGGTAACGGAGGGCTGTCGTGGTGAAGGTGGTTACCTTATCAATAAAGACGGCGAGCGCTTTATGGAGCGTTATGCCCCCAATGCCAAAGATCTGGCTGGTCGCGATGTGGTTGCTCGCTCTATGGTGCTGGAGATTCTGGAAGGCCGTGGCTGTGGTCCAGATGGAGATCATGTTTACCTGAAGTTGGATCATTTGGGTGAAGAGACGCTAAACGCGAAGTTACCGGGCATTCTTGAGCTGTCGCGCACCTTCGCGCACGCCGACCCAGTAGTTGAACCAATTCCGGTTGTTCCTACCTGTCATTACATGATGGGCGGTATCCCAACTAATGTTGATGGACAGGCACTGACCATTGATAAAGACGGCAATGATCAGGTGATCAATGGCTTTTACGCCTGTGGCGAAGCGGCCTGTGTCTCTGTCCACGGTGCTAATCGTCTGGGCGGCAACTCGCTGCTCGATCTGGTGGTCTTTGGTCGTGCTTCTGGTATGTTTATCGAGAAGCAACTGCGTGAGGGTATCAACCTTAAAGAGGCCAGCGAAGCGGATATTGAGCGCGCTATGACCGGCCTCAACCGCATCAATAACTCTGCCGATGGTGAGCAGGCGTCAGTATTACGCGCCGAGCTGCAGACGATTATGCAGAACTACTTTGGCGTATTCCGTCGTGGTGATTTTATGCAGCAGGGTATTGAGAAGCTTAAAGCACTGCGTCCACGTATTGAAAATGTGGCTCTGGACGACAAGAGCAATGCCTTTAATACCGCACGTATTGAAGCGTTAGAACTGCAGAATCTTTTTGCTACCGCAGAGGCCACGGCTATTGCGGCTGAAGGCCGCACTGAAAGTCGCGGTGCTCATGCCCGTGAAGACTTCCAAGAGCGCGATGATGAAAACTGGTTGTGCCACTCGGTGTATTTCCCCGACAGCAAAACCCTTGGCAAGCGCGGTGTTAATTTTAATTTGAAAACCCGCGAAGCATTCGAACCTAAAATACGTACCTATTAATAGGGGCTGACAGAATTATGTTAAATGTAAGTATTTATCGCTACAACCCTGAAGTCGATGCAGAGCCTTATATGCAAGACTATCAGGTCGATACCCAGGGCAAGGACGTAATGGTCTTGGATGTATTGGAAAAACTGAAAACAGAAGATCCGAGCCTGAGCTTTCGTCGCTCATGCCGCGAGGGCGTCTGTGGTTCAGATGGTTTAAATATCTCGGGCAAAAATGGTCTGGCCTGTATTACGCCACTGTCATCTGCGGTGAAGGGCAATAAGTTAGTCATTCGTCCACTGCCTGGGCTGCCCGTAATTCGCGACCTAGTGATTGATATGAGCCAGTTCTACGCTCAGTACGAAAAGATCCAGCCATACATGATCAATAACTCGCCAGCGCCCGCTATTGAGCGTTTGCAGTCGCCAGAAGAGCGCGCCAAGTTAGATGGCCTGTATGAATGTATTCTCTGTGCCTGCTGCTCGACGGCTTGCCCATCTTTTTGGTGGAACCCAGAGAAGTTTATTGGCCCGTCTGGACTGTTGCAGGCCTATCGCTTTTTGGCCGATAGCCGAGATACAGCGACAGAGGAGCGACTGGCAAATCTAGATGATCCGTTCAGTGTTTTCCGCTGTCACGGCATTATGAATTGCGTGCAAGTCTGTCCAAAAGGGCTTAATCCGACCAAGGCAATTGGCCATATTCGCAATATGCTGATCAGAAGCGCTACCTAAATTGGTAGATGCCCTCTTGTTAGAGGATAAATCGCTCCATACGGCCAGTTTTTACTGGCCGTTTTGCTATTAGGGGTTTAGAATACCGGCCACATTTTAATGGCTGATAACGAGTATTTGAAGGGGAATAACGCTAATGCCTGAGGGCTTAATGGAGCAATTTCTCAGCTCCTCCCACTTTTCTGGTGGAAACGCGGCATATATTGAAGGACTCTACGAAACCTATTTGCACAATCCTAACGGTGTGCCAGAGGAGTGGAGCAGCTTTTTTGACTCTCTACCGCGTACCAATGGCAGTATCACCCCCGATATTTCTCACGACACCATCATTCAGCACTTTGAGCTGTTGGGTCGCCGTCAGGCCCGCCCAACGCCTGCGCCTGGCTCCGGTGGCATTCATCTCGAGCACGAGCGCAAGCAGGTTAAAGTTGTTCAGCTCATTAGTTCTTACCGTTTCCGTGGCCATCAAAAAGCCAGCCTTGATCCCCTGGGAATTATGCAGCGCGAAGATGTGCCCGATCTGCATCTGCATTTTCATGGCTTGACCGATGCTGATCTGGATACCACGTTCCAGACTAGCCCCCTGTATATGGGCAAGCCCGAAGCCACTTTACGTGAAATTGTTGAGACCTTAGAAGAGTCTTACTGTGGTCATCTTGGTCCAGAGTTTATGCATATCACCAGCTTTGCCGAAAAGCAGTGGCTGGCGCAGCGCTTTGAGTCAGTGCGCTCTAAGCCAACCTATGGCGATGAGGCGCGTATTGACGTTCTCAGTCGTCTCACGGCAGCCGAGGGTCTGGAAAAGCATCTGGACTCAAAATATCCAGGCACCAAGCGCTTTGGTCTTGAGGGTGGCGAGAGCTTGATTCCATTGCTGGACTGTCTGGTAAGGCGCTCTGGCGAATATGGCGGTAAAGAAATTGTTATGGCTATGGCTCACCGCGGCCGCCTCAATGTATTGGTTAATATCCTCGGCAAAAATCCCGCCGAGATGTTTGAAGAATTTGAAGGCAAGCGCCTAGTTAATACCTCAGGCGATGTGAAATACCATCAGGGCTTTTCATCCAATGTGATGACCCCGGGCGGCGAAGTGCATATGGCACTGGGCTTTAACCCGTCCCACTTGGAAATTTCGTGTCCGGTAGTGGTAGGTTCAGGTCGTGCGCGACAGGATCGCCGCAATGACCCCACGGGTCAGAAAGTGGTACCTATTTTAATGCATGGTGATGCGGCATTTGCCGGTCAGGGTGTAGTTATGGAGACCTTCCAGCTATCTCAGACCCGTGCCTATAAAACCGGCGGCACTCTTCATATTGTGATCAATAATCAGGTTGGTTTTACCACCAGTCGTCAGGACGATGCCCGTTCAACCGAATACTGCACTGATATTGCCAAGATGGTTCAGGCGCCCATTCTGCATGTGAATGGCGACAACCCAGATGCAGTAATGTTTGCCGCGATGTTAGCGATGGATTATCGCTATGAGTTTGGCAAAGATGTGGTGATTGATTTGGTTTGTTACCGCCGTCGCGGTCACAACGAAACCGACGAGCCGTCTTCGACTCAGCCGTTAATGTATGACGTTATTCGTAAGCACTCGACCACCAGAACGCTTTATGCTCAGAAGCTGGTCAGTGAGGGCGTGCTTGAGCAGGACCAGGCCAATGAAATGGCCAATGAATATCGCGCCAGCCTAGATAACGGTGATTTTGTGGTGCACAACCTTGTGCGCGAGCCAGACACCAGCCTGTTTGTTAACTGGGAACCCTACCTGGGTCACGACTGGCGCACGCCAGCCAAAACCGGTATCGATCTCAAGGTGTTGCAAGACACAGCCGCGCAGATTACCAGTGTCCCAGATGGGGTTCAGGTGCAGCGTCAGGTGGCTAAAATTTACGATGACCGTCGCAAGATGGCAGGTGGCGCACTGCCGCTAAACTGGGGTATGGCCGAACTACTCGCCTATGGCACGCTGCTTGAAGAGGGCTACCCGATTCGAATTACCGGTCAAGATGTGCGTCGCGGTACGTTCTCCCATCGCCATGCGGTGGTATTGAACCAGAAAGATGGCGAAGCCTACCTGCCGTTGGCCAACCTGTCCAAGGATCAGCCGCGCTTTGATATCTACGATTCGGTGCTGTCGGAAGAGGCGGTACTGGCCTTTGAATATGGCTATGCCACCACCGCGCCCACCGGCTTAATTATCTGGGAAGCGCAGTTTGGTGACTTTGCCAATGGTGCTCAGGTGGTGATCGATCAGTTTATTGCCAGTGGCGAGCACAAGTGGGGGCGCCTGTCTGGTCTTACCATGATGCTGCCCCACGGTTTTGAAGGGCAGGGGCCAGAACATTCCTCTGCGCGTCTGGAACGCTTCCTGCAGCTATGTGCTGAGCACAATATGCAGATTTGTAATCCCACGACTCCAGCGCAGATTTTCCATTTACTGCGTCGTCAGGCTATCCGCCCGATGCGCCGGCCACTCGTGATTATGAGCCCCAAGTGGATTTTGCGTCACAAGCTGGCGACCTCTTCACTGGAAGAGCTGGCCAATGGTGAGTTTAACAATGTTATTGCCGATCCGAGCATAGATGCAGCCGCCGCTAAACGCGTTGTGCTGTGTTCGGGTAAGGTCTATTACCATATGCTCGAAGAGCGTGAAGCGCGCGGCATTACCGATATAGCGTTGGTGCGTTTAGAGCAACTCTACCCATTCCCAGATCTGGAGTTGGAAGAGGTGCTTAAGCCCTGCGCCAATATCAAAGATATTATCTGGTGTCAGGAAGAACCAATGAATCAGGGTGCCTGGTACAGCAGTCAGCACCATATGCGCCATGTTATACAGCGCACACATCCGCAATTGCACCTTAGCTATGTTGGCCGTGAGAGTTCAGCGGCACCGGCAGCAGGATATATGTCTGTTCATTTAGAAGAACAGAAGAAATTTATTGATGAAGCGCTGAGCTTCGACTCTTAATCAAACCAGGAATAGATTAATGGCCATTGAAATTAAGGCACCGACCTACCCAGAATCAGTACAAGAAGGCACATTGGCGACTTGGCACAAAAACGTTGGCGACACGGTTACCCGTGACGAACTAATTGTTGATATTGAAACTGACAAAGTTGTGCTGGAAGTTGTTGCCCCGGCAAACGGCGTGTTGGCAGAAGTACTTAAAGCCGAAGGCGATATTGTCGAGAGCAATGAAATTATTGCCCGCATTGAAGAGGGTGCAGCAGCTGCTCCTGGTAAAACGACACTGGCGGCCAAGCAACAAGAAACCGATATTAAGGTCGCTGAGTCTCTGGTTAATCCGGCAGCGAAAAAACTAGCCGATGAGCGCGGCATTGACCTGACTCAGGTGGCTGGCACTGGTAAAGGTGGCAGAATCACTAAAGAAGATGTGGTTAACTTTGTTCCCCCAGCGGCAGCAGCGACACAGGCAGTGGCCGCAGCGCCTGCAGTGGTCGAAGCAGAACTTGAAGTCGGTGATCGCGTTGAGCGCCGTGTGGCCATGTCGCGCATGCGCACACGTATTGCTGAGCGTCTGTTGGATGTTACTCATACCACGGCATCGCTCACCACCTTTAACGAAGTGGATATGTCGGCACTGATGGACCTGCGTCGTCAATACCAAGACGAATTTACCAAGACTCACAATGGTACCCGTTTGGGCTTTATGGGTTTCTTTGTTAAAGCCGCTGTTGAAGCCCTAAAGCGCTTCCCGCTGGTCAATGCATCGATCGACGGCACCGATATTGTCTACCACGGCTATCAGGATATTGGCGTGGCTGTATCCACTGACCGCGGACTGGTTGTTCCGGTACTGCGCAACGCTGAGAATATGAGCATTGCCACCGTTGAAAATAGCATTGGCGCATACGCCGGCAAGGCGCGTGATGGCAAGCTTACTATTGATGAGATGACCGGTGGCACCTTTACCATTACCAATGGTGGTGTCTATGGCTCTTTGCTTTCAACGCCTATTATCAATCCGCCACAGTCAGCCATTCTGGGCATGCACACCATTCAGAAGCGTCCGGTGGCGGTCAATGGTCAGGTTGAAATTCGTCCCATGATGTACTTGGCATTGTCTTATGATCACCGTCTGATCGACGGCAAGGAAGCAGTACAATTCTTGGTTACGATAAAGCAGCTAATTGAAGACCCAGCTAAGATTTTACTTGAAATTTAACATACAAGTTATTGATAAATAGGTACTTAAATGTCAGAAAAATATGATGTAGTAGTCATCGGTAGTGGCCCCGCTGGTTATGTAGCCGCCATTCGCGCCGCTCAGTTGGGCCTTAAAACAGCCTGTATTGAGAAGTGGAAAAACGACGAAGGCAAGGGCGTCAACGGCGGTACCTGCCTTAATGTTGGTTGTATTCCCTCGAAGGCACTACTCGATAGCTCGTTTAAATACCATGAAGCCAAAGAGGATCTGGGCATTCATGGTATTAGCACCAAGGGTGTGGCTATGGATATTCCCGCCATGCTGGATCGCAAGAATAAAATTATTAATCAACTGACTGGCGGTATCGCGGGTCTGTTTAAAGCCAATGGCGTAACTGCGCTGTATGGCACGGGCAAATTGTTGGCCGGGAAAAAGGTTGAGCTGGTTGCGAATGACGGCACTGTATCAGTGATTGATACTGACAATGTGATTCTGGCCTCTGGTTCATTGCCCATTGATATTCCCGTGGCTAAAGTGGATGGAGATCTTATCGTCGATTCAACGGGCGCGCTTGAGATTGGCGCAGTGCCCAAGCGTCTAGGCGTTATTGGTGCTGGCGTTATTGGTCTTGAGCTGGGTTCTGTTTGGAATCGTTTGGGCTCTGAGGTTGTGCTGCTCGAAGCCATGGAAGACTTTCTCGCTATTATGGATAAAGGCATCGCCAAAGAATCTAAGAAAATCTTTACCAAGCAGGGTCTTGATATCCGCCTCGGCGCCCGTGTTACTGGCACCGAAATTAAGGGTAAAGAAGTTGAGGTGACCTATAAGGCCGCCGATGGTACTGACCATAAGCAAACCTTTGACAAGCTGATTGTCTGTGTTGGCCGACGCGCCTTTACCGATGGCCTGCTAGCAGATGACAGCGGTGTACAGTTGGACGAGCGCGGTACTGTATTTGTCAATGATCAATGTGCCACCAATGCACCGGGCGTTTACGCCATTGGTGACTTGGTACGCGGCCCCATGTTAGCGCACAAAGGTTCAGAAGAGGGCGTGATGGTTGCCGAGATTATCGCCGGCCACAAGGCGCAGATGAATTATGACATCGTCCCCAACGTGATCTACACCCACCCAGAAGTTGCCTCTGTGGGTCAGACTGAAGAACAGATTAAAGCGGCAGGTGAGCCCTATAATGTAGGTACCTTTCCCTTCGCTGCGAGTGGTCGCGCTATGGCCGCTAACGATACCGATGGAATGGTCAAGATTATTGCTCATGCTGATACAGACCGCATTCTGGGTTGCCATATTGTGGGCCCAAGTGCTGCGGATCTGGTGCAGCAAGTCGCGATTGCAATGGAGTTTGGCTCCAGCGCAGAAGATTTAGGTATGACCGTATTTGGTCACCCGACATTGTCGGAAACTGTTCATGAAGCAGCGCTGGCTGTGAATGGTGCTGCCATTCATATCGCCAACCGCAAGCGTCGTTAATAGCGGTTTTATAAATACCTTTAACCATCCCGGAACGCTAGTTTGATGTTCTGGGGTTTTATCCATCCGAAAGATTTAACGGGAATAGAAGTATGAACCTGCACGAATATCAGGGTAAGCAGCTATTTGCTGAGTACGGACTGCCAGTGTCTAAGGGCATTGCTGCAGAAACCGCACAGGAAGCTGCAGCTGCTGCCGATACCATTGGCGGAGACAAGTGGGTTGTTAAAGCCCAGGTCCACGCTGGAGGCCGAGGTAAAGCTGGCGGTGTAAAGCTGGTCAGTTCCAAGGCTGAAATTGAAGAGTTCGCCAACAACTGGTTGGGCAAAAACCTGGTGACCTACCAGACAGATGCTAATGGCCAGCCGGTTAGCCGTATTTTGGTTGAGACCTGCACCGATATCGACCAAGAGCTGTATCTTGGCGCTGTTGTCGACCGTGCTACTCGCCGCATTATCTTTATGGCCTCCACCGAAGGCGGTGTTGAGATCGAGAAGGTTGCGGAAGAGACGCCTGAAAAAATTCTTAAGGCAATCATCGACCCTCTGACAGGCGCACAGCCTTATCAGGGCCGTGATCTGGCATTTAAGCTGGGCCTTAAAGGCGTTCAAATTAAGCAGTTTGTCCAGATCTTTATGGGTCTAGCAAAAATGTTTAAAGAGAAAGATCTAGAGCTTTTGGAGATTAACCCACTGGTTATCACCGACGAAGGCAACCTGCACTGCTTAGATGCCAAAGTCATTATCGATGGCAACGCTATGTACCGTCAGCCAGCCATCAAAGAAATGCACGATCCCTCTCAGGAAGATGCCCGTGAAGCTCACGCCGCCTCTTTCGAGCTGAACTATGTAGCTCTAGATGGCAATATTGGTTGCATGGTCAATGGCGCAGGTCTGGCCATGGGTACTATGGATATCGTTCATCTGCACGGCGGTTCGCCAGCTAACTTCCTCGATGTAGGGGGCGGTGCAACCAAAGAACGCGTGGTAGAAGCGTTTAAAATTATTCTTTCCGACAGCAATGTTAAAGCGGTACTGATCAATATCTTTGGCGGCATTGTGCGCTGTGATCTGATCGCCGATGGCGTTATCGGCGCCGTTGAAGAAGTGGGCGTTAAAATTCCAGTGGTAGTGAGACTGGAAGGTAACAATGCCGAACTGGGTACTAAAAAGCTGGCCGAATCTGGTCTCGCGATTATTGCTGCAACTAGCCTGACGGATGCAGCACAACAAGCAGTTAAAGCTGCCGGAGGTAACTAATATGTCTATCCTAATCAATAGTGACACAAAGGTTATCTGTCAGGGCTTTACCGGTGGGCAGGGTACCTTCCACTCAGAGCAAGCGCTCGAGTATGGTACAAAAATGGTTGGTGGTGTAACTCCGGGTAAAGGCGGCACAGAGCATCTTGGTCTGCCAGTCTTTAACACCGTAGCAGAAGCCGTAGAAGCCACAGGCGCAGAAGCCTCGGTTATCTATGTTCCTGCACCATTCTGTAAAGACTCCATTCTGGAAGCGGCTAATGCTGGTCTAAAGCTGGTTGTCTGCATTACAGAAGGCATTCCAACTCAGGATATGCTCGACTGTAAAGTGGTTTGCGACACATTGGGCGTGCGCCTGATCGGGCCTAACTGCCCAGGTGTTATCACTCCAGGCGAATGCAAAATCGGCATTATGCCCGGCCATATCCATCTGCCAGGTAAAGTAGGCATTGTATCTCGTTCAGGTACGTTGACTTATGAAGCGGTTAAGCAGACTACAGATTATGGTTTTGGTCAGTCTACTTGCGTAGGCATTGGTGGCGACCCGATCCCAGGTTCAAGCTTTATCGATATTCTGGCGCTGTTTGAGAAAGATCCCGCTACCGAAGCCATCGTAATGATCGGTGAGATTGGTGGTACAGCCGAAGAAGAAGCAGCGGCTTATATTAAAGCTAACGTAACCAAGCCTGTTGTGTCTTATATTGCTGGTGTAACTGCACCTGCTGGTAAGCGTATGGGCCATGCTGGCGCCATTGTTTCTGGCGGTAAGGGTACTGCAGATGAGAAGTTTGCAGCCCTTGAAGATGCTGGTGTTAAGACAGTTCGCAGTCTGGCTGATATCGGTGCTGGCCTGAAAGAAATTACCGGTTGGTAGGGTCTTTTTCGGCAATTAAAAAAGCGGCTTTTGGGCCGCTTTTTTTATGCCTGAGATCCTTCACTGCGTTCAGGATGACCAGCTAGAAAAGGATCCACTCAAATTGGCAGAGACCATCAACCATTACTCTGCAACGCTTTCCCCAACAACCCATAAACCATCAATCCTGCCAGCAAAATACTAGTACCATAGGTTAACGGTGTATTAACCATCGCATGGGCATGTTGCGCCTGAGCCAAAAAGTCCATATCCCAAAGTGTCACTAGATAATTAGTGAGATAACCAAACGCAAAACCAATGCCGACTACGCTTGCCAGATAAATAGCCAATGTACGGTTGCCCAACTCAGTTTTAACCAACCCCATAGTCGCAATATTAGTTGCCGGACCCACCAGCATAAATACCAGCGTAGCGCCCGGTGATACACCAGAGAACAACAAACCCGCCGCAATAGGTGTGGAAGCGGTGGCGCAGATATACATGGGCACACCCACCAGAGCCATCACCACAAAGGCCATAAACCCATCACCCCACTGCAGTAAGAACTCATTGGGTACATAGGTTTTAATTAATGCAGCAAAGCCCAAGCCTATGACCAGCCATAGAGCAATATCTTTAACCAGATCGATATAGGTAAAGCGCAGGCCTTCTATAAGCTTATCCACGGTTGTGGGCTGGCGTATCTCTGCCTTCTCGGTACTACAACAGAGCTCTGGCTCTAGGGTTTTACTAGCACAGCGGGCCTCTGCGGGCTGACTGCTAGCGCTGGCCGGAATGCTATCTTCTTTGCCCACTAGTATCCCGGCGGCAATGGCGCTGGTGATCGCGGCGATTGGCCGAATCATGGCCATAAAGGGCCCGAGCATGGCGTAGGAGATAGAGATGGAATCTACGCCTGTCTCTGGTGTAGAGATTAAAAATGAGGTGGTGGCGGCTTTGGAGGCGCCACTGCGGCGCAGGCCCAGCGCGGCGGGAATAACACCGCAGGAGCACAGGGGCAGTGGGGCACCAAATAGAGCGGCTTTGACGGTGGACATGGGGCCGGGTTTACCCAGGTGTTTGGCCATTAGTTGGCTGGGAACCAGTACTTTCATAATGCCAGCCACGGTTAGGCCGAGCATTAGCCAGGGGGCTGATTCCATAAATAGGGCAATAAAGTTTTCGATAAGTAACATGGCTTAGTCCCGGCTGGCTTGGTCGCCCAAGGCTTCAAGAATGGTGCAATGGGTGGCGGGTTCGTCACCGCCACAGCAGGCATTACTGAGCGTTTGCAGGGATTTTTTAATACGCTTAATCTCGGTAAGACGCTGATTGACGATGGTGATTTTGGCGTCGACAAATTGCTTTACTTCCTCGCAGGACTTTTGGCCTTTGGTGACTTCTAGCTCAAGTAGCTGGTGTATTTCATTGAGGGTAAAGCCGACTTCTTTGGCGCTGAGAATAAAGCTGATGCGATGGATGTCGCTATCGGAATAGAGGCGGTAACCAGCGTCGCTGCGGTTACTGGGTTTGATTAGTCCATGCTTCTCATAAAACCGCAGGGTATCTCTGGATACCTTGGCCTGGATGGCAAGTTCGCCAATTTTTAACATCGATTTTGACTCCAAAAAGAAACTATAAACCTTGGAGTATAGTCTAGTGTCAAGCGCGGCTTTTGTATAATGCTGGCTGAAATGGCTGAGAACCCAGTCCGCTAATTATGGGTAATTTTTATTGCGTTCTGCAATGTCTCATAACGCTCAATAATGGGCTGAAAGTGTAGTGGGTCGGCTTTGGCTTTCTGTCGATAATGTCCGACGATTCTGTGCCAGTAGTCCTGATGGACTGCATCTGGCCAGTGCCACATCTGACTGCCTGTATTCACAATGGCCTTATCTGCGCTTTTAGAGACATAAATTGCTTCATAGAAGCGATTATTTTCAAAGATAATCCGCTCATTCTTAAGTCCATAGCCCTGTTTAATCAATGCCTCTCGCACAGAATAGCTGCCATGAACGGAGCAAATTAGTAGATCAAATTCGGTGTCAGGCGCTGAAGCGCATAAGCTGTTTATAAACTCAATGGTCTGGTGTGGGCCAACTCCGGCGATAATAAATAGTTGGGAATCAATAGCAGGAACGACGATTTTTTTAAGATCCTTGCAACGAACTTGCCAGCTGTATTGATCTTGGGGGAAGTTTTGCGCTAGCGTCGCGGCGAGGTTAGCCATATGGTTCTCAAGCACATCGACAAATATCACTTCGCCAGCACATTGATCCCTGAGCAGGGACATGCCGAGTAGTCCATGATCACAGCAACAGTCCCAAATGGTCGTGTACAAGGGTTCGATCATGGCGGCTAAATGGCTCAGTCTGCTGCCGGGTTTGAGGAGTCTTTTGTTGCTATTCATGGATAGGAGGTGCCAGCCTTAACTTAGTGCTGAAAATTGGCGTTAAGTTAAAGCACTACCAGAGCGAACACAATGCATATGTGGGGATCGGGGCATCAAAGGCACTGACTAGCGGTTGTCTGTAGCGCTAATTTGCCGCAGCGCTAAAATGTAACGCTTTGTCAGAGGCCAAAGGCTTGGCAAACAGCGCGCGCTCTTTACGAAAATTCTGGCTATTCACCCAAGGGGACTGATCACCCTGTCTGGGCTGCAGATGCATACTGCGCCGCATATAACCGGCTGGGAAGTCGGCTATCCAGTCTTTGGTGGGCATGTCTTTTAATGATTCTGGCACTACAGGCACCATCTTAGTGGTCTGGGTGCTGCTCATATGGTTTAGGGCTCTGCATACCCATTCAGCGGCCAAGTCAGCACGTAGTGTCCAGGAGGCATTAATATAGCCAAAGATAGTCACCATATTGGGTACATCAGAGACCATTAAGCCTTTATAGGTGGTCTGGTTTGAGAAATCTACCGCCTCGCCATCCACCGTGAACGCAGCACCGCCCATCACCAGTAGCTCCAAACCCGTGGCACTGACAACAATATCGGCATCCAAATGCTCGCCGGTTTCCAGCTCGATGCCAGTCTCGGTAAAGCGTTTAATATGCTCGGTGACGACATTGGCGCCACCACTGTTAATGGCCTTAAACATATCTTCCTGTCTCTTATACACATCTCCGAGCCCACGAG